>NZ_JAUBRK010000035.1:0-83262 GCF_036701825.1 Microcoleus sp. MOSTC5
GAATTTAACAGGCTTCTCAATTCACATATCATTTTCAGTCTTTTTTGTCAACTCCTAATACTGAACCGACGCCCTAGCAAATTTCGGATGACCTGCTTTTCCAGAGCGATATCGGCTAAAAGCATCTTTCAAATCAATCAAAGCATTTTGATAAACTCGGCTAGACAACTGGTTCATCCAGCCGAATTCAGGTTGTTTCTTGACGTGGTTGGTAAGAACTTTTTTAACTTCGTTGAGTATCTTTGAGTCTGTAAATTTCCCCTCGCCATACATTTGAGTCCGTAAATTCAACCCAAAGTTAAATACTACGCGCCGGAATCCTGCGTGTTTTGCCATCAAGGTCGCTTCGGCGTTATTTAATTTGAGCGCTTACTTGACGGCAAACATACTAAAACTTCCTCAAGGGCGATTAACAGTGAATAAGTTTAGCGAACTATTTGGTAATTAAGTCTTGCTCTATCAAAATTTACCTATTTCTCAGATCGCAGGTTTGATAGAATTCTCCGCCGACCTACAGCGCTAGCTTGGGGAGGTCGGAGTTTTTTTGAGGAATCGCTTACCACACAAAACAGCGGTTTTGTCAACTATCTTTATGTTTAATTAATTAATTAAGTCTTTAAAAAAAGTGATAGAGTAACTTTATTCCTTGCAATTGTGCCGGCCGCGCCCGAGCGTAAGTGCAAATAACTATAAAATATGACGAGTCTGTCATGCCCGTGCAACCTTCTAGAGGCTTTTGTAAAATCAAGTTTTTCAAGGCATTAGCACTTGGTTTTTCAATTGCAGGTATTTGTCGCGCACCGCTAGCAGCTCAAAGTGTTGGCGAGTCGATGCTTGCTGCCGACTCAGGGGTGCAAGCGCCAATTTTTAATGATAATTTACCCAATCAAGAAACAGCAGACGATCGCGATCGGCTTCGTGATTTATACTCGGGTTCTGAATTAGATAGAGACAGTAAAGATCCCGAAAACAACATCCGGGAGTTTGATGGAGCGACTGAAACTCAGGCCCCTGAAACTGTCGCTCAGTTGCCGAACCGAGGAGAAAACAGACAATAATTTCCCATTCCCAACCCGCTGCCGCGAAATCTGCCTCCCCTCCCAGAACCAGCGCCCCTGCCTCCGGCAGAACAGCTTTTGTCGCCTGCTGTTCCCGCGCCGGCACAGCCAGCAGAATTGCCCAACATTCCGGGTACGATAAAGGTCGATCGATTTCAAGTAGTTGGCAGCACCGTCTTTAGCAACGAAGAATTAGACGCTTTACTCAAAGACTTTGTAGGCCGCCCGCTCACTTTCGCCGAATTGCTGGAAGCCCGTTCTACTGCGAGCCCACTCTACATCAGCAAAGGTTATATCACATCTGGAGCGCTGATTGGACCGCCAACGCTTGCAGGCTCAGTTGTGAGGATATTAGTGCTAGAAGGCAAGCTAGAAAGTAATCAATGTAGTCGGGACTAGGCGGCTAAATCTTAACTACGTCAGAAGCTGATTAGCCGATTCAACCCGAGGCCCGTTGAACTAACACCGCATAGGGTCAGCTATGCAACTGCTGCAACTTAGCGGGCAAGTCGCAAATATCTCAGCCGAACTGCAAGCGGGTTCTCGTGCGGGTTTTAATTTGCTGTTAGTCCGAGTCAAAGAGGCAAAAACGTTCCAAGCTGAGATTTTTAGTGACAATTCTTGCTCTCCGAGTGTGGGGAGGTGGCGGCGCAAAGCTCAAGTCCGGGAAGCTAATTTGTTGGGTTTGGGAGATAGTGCGAGTTTGATTTATACAAATAGTAAAGGCAGCAACGCTATAGATTTTAGTTATACGCTGCCAGTGAATCCCCGCAACGGTACGGTAAGTTTTCAGCTAAGCCGGAGCAAAAGCAATATCGCCTGACCGCCCTTTGACGCTCTGGATATTGAGGCGTCGAGCCGCACTTATGATATGAGTTGACTTACCGGCAGCCGATCGTGCAAAATCCGAGAAGACAAATCGCCATCGGTATCGCTGCTGGCAGGCGAGAAAGCGATACATCTTTGCTGGGAGAGGATTTTCCGCTATCGCCGGGAGCGGATGATCCGGCTAGGAGTCGGGTTTTGGCGCTGAGGCTGTTTCAGGATTTTACCCAGAGGGGAGAGAAAGATGTCTTGGCGGTGCGATCGCAGTTCAGTCTGGGAGTGCGAGCATTTGGCGCTACAGTGAGCAGCAGCGGGCCTGACAGTGAATTTTTGGCGTGGCGGGGTCAATTGCAGTACGTGCGGTTGTTGACTCCTGAGACGCTGCTGGTAGTGCGATCGCAGGTGCAGTTGGCTGGGGGAGAGCTTTTGCCGATCGAACAATTTGGTTTGGGTGGCTCGGATACGGTGCGGGGCTACCGTCAGGATGCTTTGCTCGCCGATAGCGGGATTTTTGCTTCAGCCGAGTTGCGGTATCCGATTTTGCGCACCGGCGATAAACAAGGAGTTTTGCAGGTGACGCCGTTTGTGGATTTGGGCAATGTTTGGACAAATAGCGGGGCAAGGGCGACTCTGGAAGCGAATACTTTGCTGTCAGTGGGATTGGGCCTGCGGTGGCAGTACCGTGAGAGGTGGAATGCTCGCGGAGGCTGGGGAATTCCTTTGATTGGTATTAAGTCGAGCCAGAGGAGTTTACAAGAGCGCGGGCTGTATTTTTCTGTAGAATTCAAACCTTTTTAGGAAAGCAGCCGTTTTGCCCTTGGCGCAACAGATCAATTCCGCTATATAGTAATAAGTATCATTCGGCACTCATCGTTAGCTGCCACAAGTGTATTTTACTGAGAATTTTTAAATTAAACTATGTCTAAGGTGCGGTTGCTGCTTTTAAGTTCTTTTGCTTCCGGTTTTGGGCTTTGCTCAATCATTTTGGCAATATTTACGATGACTTCCCGACTGTCGTTTACGTCTTTCTTTACCTTGGTGTTAACTTTGGTATTTTTTGCAATTAATCTACTTTTTGCTTTGCATTATTATACATCCATTACAAAGCAGTTGAGTGTCAGAGGTAAAAAAAAAGCTAGAATTTAGCGGTTGTGAAGCAGAAGCGCACAAAGGCATGGAGAGTTTTTTATGGAATTTGAAGGGAAAGGAACACGGCTCTGGGTTAAGAAAACTATCTAGCTGTAAGCCATAATTATTTAATGTCTAACTATTTAGGAAGTGCGATCGGGGTTATTTCAAACCAACCCGCCAAATATTCCAGAACCGAAAAAGACTCGCTTTACTCCAGATGAATACCGGGCGATCGAGGAAACTGTTGAAGAACGTCACGAATACTGTAACGGGCAGATTATCCCTATCGCTGTTTTTAGAAGAACTAGAAAAACTAGAAAAAATGCCAGACGATCTGTTTTTACAAGGATTACAAAGACTAGAAGAACTAGAACGGCTAGGCGAGGTAATGCTAGAGCGACTGGAACTGGAACTAGAACTAGAAGAAGACGATCGCGCGCTGCTCCTTCCTCCGCTGCTTCTTGCCAAAGCTTTCCGGTTCATATTTTACCATTTACCACTACTGCTAGCCGTTATATTTACAGTAAATTCACCGCCTATCAAAAAAGCGATCGCCCCACAGCACAAAAGTTGATTGTTTAGCATAATTGAGTCGGTCAAAAATACGATGCTCAACCAAGACTATTAATAGTCAAGAGTTAACTAATCCGCTAGCAAATCCGGTCGGCGCGATCGAGTTCTTTCAATTTGCTGTTCCCTGCGCCAGCGAGCAATTTCTGCGTGATTACCAGACAACAACACGTCAGGCACCTTCAATCCGCGAAAATCCGCCGGTCGAGTGTACTGCGGATAATCCAAAAGTCCGTCTTCAAAACTCTCAAACTTCAGCGAATCTTCCTTCGCCACAGTTCCCCGCAGCAATCGCAAAACCCCATTAATCAAAGCCAAAGCCGGAATTTCGCCCCCCGTGAGCACAAAATCCCCCAAAGACACTTCGCGAGTGACCAAATGCAGCACTCGATCGTCCACACCCTCATAATGACCGCAAATCAACACCAACTGATCGCGATCGGCCGCCAACTGCCGAAACATCTCCTGCTGCATCGGTTCCCCCTGGGGAGTCAGCAAAATCACCTCCCGCCGCGGCAAAACCGGCAGCGACTCCACCGCAGCAAAAATCGGTTCCGGCTTCATCAGCATCCCCACTCCGCCCCCGTAAGGCTCGTCATCGACTCGCTGGTGCTTGTCTGTGGTAAAATTGCGGGGATTGACAAAATTCACCTCAGCAATCTTTTTAGCTAAGGCTTTGCCCATCAGTCCCGACTCCAGGGGAGCCCGGAAAAATTCTGGAAATAAGGTAACTACGTCAAATCGCACAATTATTGAAATTTATTGATACATCACCTCTAGTTTGACCCTTAGAGGGAGTTCAGTTTTCAGTAATTGCTTTATTCTTTATAATTTCTTATAATTTCTGAGAATTTTTGCAAGTTAAATTCTCTTCCTTTGTCGGCGGCCCCGTTTTGTACAACAATAATCAGTTTTTCATGACAGCGACTGCAAGTAAACTCGCCGCCAAACAACAGCGAGCGAGGTGATATCGGCGATCGCACCTCGCTGGCACAAACAAATATTTATTCTTAAAAAGCCCTATTGTAGCCACAGCCACGGCAAAATTGAATTTCACATCCAACAGAGGAAGACACACCATGCAGCAGTTGACATCTCAAGCCCTCGATCACAATATTCCCCAGCGCACAAAAACCTCGATTATGGTGATCGGGGGAGCCGAAGACAAAGTTCACGGGCGAGAGATTCTGAATACTTTTTTTTGCCGCGCTGGGGGTGCAAACGCTCGACTGGCGATCGTTCCCTGCGCTTCGCGCGATCCCGAAGGAATTAGCAACCGCTACCGCACTATATTTGACGAAATGGGCGTTAGCGCGGTCAAAGTAGTGGACATCCGCGAACGCGAACAAGCCGAAAACCCCGTCTGGAAAGATTACTTAGAAGATTGTACGGGCGTATTCATCACAGGGGGCGACCAACTGAGGCTCTGCGGACTGCTGGCGGACACCCCGCTGATGGAGAAAATTCGCAAAGAAACTCTCGAAGGCAAGATTACCCTCGCCGGTACCAGCGCGGGTGCTGCGGTGATGGGATATCACATGATTGCCGGCGGCGGGAGTGGCGCGTCACCGAACCGCTCTTTAGTAGACATGGCAAACGGACTTAACATTATTCCTGAGATCATCGTAGACCAACATTTTCACAACCGTAACCGCATGGCTCGCTTGCTGTCGGCTGTGGCTTGCCATCCCGATCGCATCGCTATTGGTATTGACGAAGACACTTGCGCCTTGTTTGAGGGAGACGATACTATGAAAATTCTCGGTAAAGGCACTGTGACTATTGTTGATTCTAGGGAAAATTTTTATACCAATGAGTCTCTGGTAGGAGCGACAGAACCCTTAAGTTTGTTCAATATGCGCTTGCACGTTCTGTGTCACGGAGATTGCTACAATATGCCCCTAGGCAAACCAATGCCATCGGCAGCCTGTTCCGAGTCTGGCTGGCCACCCGAATGCCGCACAGCCAACTAACGCAGAAAATATCTTCTCATTGATTCGGCAGACACTAGGCGGCATTCCGGCCGAATCATGGATACAACAATATAATAGATTGCGAAGCAGCCACGGCTGACGCCAGAAGGCAGAATCACAGAAAATTCTACCTTCGGGCTTCTAGTTTTTGCGTGACATTGACCTGTACTTGTTTCTAGCCGATCGCTGGGAGATGAATTTTCAATTGGGTCGCCCATAACTGGAAATTCAGTCCCAAACTGTTCGCTGCGAACAGTCGATCGAGCAATCTAGATCGAAATTGAATAAATGCTTCAATTATCTATAAGATTTCGCGCCCCATACCCCTCTAACTGTCATGAAAATACTTAAAATCCAGACCTTACGCGGCCCCAACTACTGGAGCATCCGACGCCACAAACTCGTCCTGATGCGTCTGGATTTAGAAGAGTTGGCAGATAAAACCACATCTGAAATTCCTGGCTTCTACCAAGGATTGACCGCCGCGCTGCCGAGTTTGGACGAGCATCACTGTTCTCCCGGCCATAGGGGAGGCTTCCTGCAACGTGTCAGAGAAGGCACAATGATGGGACACGTAATCGAACACGTAGCCCTAGAACTTCAGCAAATGGCAGGAATGCCTGTCGGGTTCGGTCGGACCCGCGAGACTGCGACCCCAGGCATTTACCAAGTAGTAATCGAGTATCAACACGAACAAGCAGGTCGCTATGCCGCCCGGGCGGGCGTGCGGATGTGCCAGAGCATTGCCGATACAGGCACTTATCCAGCAGCAGAATTAGTCCAAGATTTGAGAGACCTTAGAGAGTTTGCTGCGTCCGCCGCACTCGGGCCGAGCACGGAAACACTGATCAAGGAAGCAGAAGCTCGCGGCATTCCTTGGATACCTTTGAGCGCCCGGTTTATGATTCAACTCGGCTACGGGGTTCACCAAAAGCGGATTCAGGCAACTCTAAGCAACCGCACGGGAGTTTTGGGGGTAGAACTAGCCTGCGATAAGGAAGGTACTAAAAATATCCTTGGCAGCGCCGGCGTGCCGGTTCCTAGAGGAACGGTGATTAATTATTTGGACGAATTGCGCGGGGCGATCGAAGATGTCGGCGGTTATCCGATCGTCCTCAAACCCCTAGACGGCAACCACGGCCGCGGCATTACGATCGACATCAATTCCTGGGAAGCAGCAGAAGAAGCCTACGACTTAGCCAGCGCGGCATCAAAAACAAAAAGCGTGATTGTCGAGCGCTATTACGTCGGCCGCGATCACAGAGTATTGGTAGTCAACGGGCAAGTCATAGCAGTCGCAGAACGAGTCCCCGCTAACGTCGTGGGTAACGGCAGGTCTACAGTAGAACAGCTTATTGAAGAAGTAAACCGCGACCCGCAGCGGGGAGACGGACACGACAACGTGCTCACCCGGATCACGATCGACAAATTGTGCCTGGATTTGTTGCAAAAACAAGGATACGCGATGGACTCCGTAGTGCCCGCCGGCGAAAGAGTATTTTTGCGCGCGACAGCAAACTTGAGTACCGGTGGAATTGCGGTCGATCGCACCGACGAAATCCACCCGGAAAACGTCTGGCTGTTTTCCAGAGTCGCCAAAATTATCGGTTTGGACATCGCCGGCATTGACGTAGTAACTCCCGACATCTCCCAACCCCTGCGCGATGTCAACGGCGTCATCGTCGAAGTCAACGCAGCACCTGGTTTCAGAATGCACGTCGCCCCGAGTCAAGGTTTACCCCGCAACGTGGCCGGCGCCGTCTTCGATATGCTCTTCCCCTCGCCTCAACCCAGCCGGGTGCCGATTTTAGCCGTAACGGGAACCAACGGCAAAACTACAACCACTCGCCTGCTTGCCCACATTGTCAAGCAGACCGGTCAGATTACCGGCTACACGACTACCGACGGCACTTACATCGGCGATTATTTGGTAGAAACCGGAGACAATACCGGGCCGCAGAGTGCTCAATTGATTTTGTCTGACCCAACTGTAGAAGTAGCGGTGCTGGAAACGGCTAGAGGCGGAATTTTGCGATCGGGCCTCGGCTTCGATCAGTGCGATGTCGGCGTCGTATTGAATGTCGCGGCCGATCACTTGGGAATTGGCGACATCGACACGGTGGAACAGCTCGCCAAACTCAAGAGCGTCCTCGTTGAGTCGGTAATGCCCAAAGGCTATGCAGTTTTGAATGCAGACGATCGACTGGTAGCACAAATGGCGCAGCGTGTCAAGGCTCAAATTGCCTATTTTTCGATGAACCCGGACAACGAACTGGTTGCCAAACATACCGCTGCGGGCGGGCTGGCAGCGATTTACGAAAACGGGTACTTGTCGATCTTGAAAGGTGATTGGACGCTGAGAATTGAGCAAGCCGTGAACGTGCCGCTGACGATGGGCGGGCGCGCGCCGTTTATGATTGCCAATGCTTTAGCAGCTTGTTTGGCGGCTTTTGCCCAAGGATTGAAAATAGAAGACATTCGATCGGCTTTGTCAAGCTTCCAAGCATCGGTGGGTCAAACTCCCGGACGGATGAATTTGTTTAAATTGGGCAGCTATCACGCTTTGCTCGACTACGCCCACAACCCCCACAGCTACAAGGCTTTGGGCAGTTTCGTGCTGAATTGGCCGGGAATGCGGATCGGGGTTGTCGGCGCCCCCGGAGACCGGCGAGATGAAGATTTTGTCACGCTGGGCAAACTTTCGGCCGAGATGTTCGATCGTATTATTGTGAAGGAAGATGCCGATCGGCGCGGGCGAGAACCCGGTGTTGTGGCACAGTTAATTTGCCAGGGAATTGCAGAGGCGATTTCTGCAGGAACCGCAAACAAATCTCAAGTTGAATACGAGTTGATTCTCGACGAAACAACCGCTGTTAACAAGGCTTTAGATGAGGCGCCGGCCGGCAGTTTGGTCGTGATTTTACCTGAAAGTGTCAACAAAGCTTTGAGTTTAATTGAAGCCCGGAAACCGATTAAGGAATCTGTGGAAGTTCAAAATGGTTTAGATCGATCGAAGTCACAGGAAAGTTTAAAACCGACTGTGGTGAATCAAGGCTAAAGCCTGAATTTTAATTAAATTGATAGGTTGGGTTGACGAAAGGAAACCCAACCTTTTTGTTGTGAAATTGATTGAGTCTACCGACATATTCTTGGAACGCGAACATCCCGCTCGCACTGCTGTATAATTCTGTACCGATTAGCAAAATTCAGTTTATCTCGAAATTTGTGATGGAGGCTGACTTTGTGGAGATTGAACTTTTGGATCTAGCTGAGTTTGAAACCATGCACCTAAAAAAGCACCAATCACCAAGGAGATTGACCAAGATGCGAATGATACGGTTCGCCTTATGGTTTTACCCTTTTCATTTTGTATATTCAACTCTTTTCTAAGAGTTTCTTCCATCTCCATCTTAAATGCAGAGAATGCCTCTTGATTTGTTTGAGCAAGAACAGCATATCTTTCTGCTATTAGTTTTTTCTGATCGATCTCCTTTCCTAAAAAATCAAGTTGGTTAGCTTGCCTTTCAAGATCACCCTGCAAACTTGAAATTATTTTGCTAGCTTCCGTCATGTGCATCCTAGCTAAAGTTATGCGTTCTTCCGCTTCTGCCTCATTTTCCGATGTGGGAAACAGGTCAGCAAAATACTGGCCTACTACATGGTTACTAATATTTTTAATTTGGTTTTCTGTAAGTAATTTACCCGTAATGAGCTTAATAACTTCAGAACCAACGATACTAATGAGTTGATGTAACATCTGACATTAACCAAATGAATAATACTGACAGGCAATCTCGAAACTACTGTCCCCACCCCAAATTGCGGTACAAAACTCACTTTATCCGCAATCGTCAGCTTTTCAGCTCACTGAATAAATCATTCGCTTGTCGGCTCCAACGATAGTTAGATATGTAGCATCTACCGGGTTGTAGCACATAGTACAAGTGTACTGGCGCTATCAATCTAACCTGAAGTTAAGCAAATGCGAATATTTTACCACGGTAGACCAGAGATATTCAAACAGTCCGGCGCAATAACAAGTTGGGATGTTTGTCTGGTGTAAGAAGACCACTTCTGCGGCGGTAGTGAAATACTTAAGTTTGTCAA
Organism: Microcoleus sp. MOSTC5; assembly: GCF_036701825.1. NCBI lineage: Bacteria > Bacillati > Cyanobacteriota > Cyanophyceae > Oscillatoriales > Microcoleaceae > Microcoleus > Microcoleus sp. MOSTC5. The sequence continues at coordinate 9,665 of NZ_JAUBRK010000035.1, forward strand.
TTCAATAGTTCGGACAGTTTTTTAACGGCCCTGTAAGCCGATCGCGAGGAAGCCCTGCCATTTTTAACGCATTTTTTGAAACTTAGCACTCTTACTCAAACGAAAGAAAAAATAGTCCACCATATAGCTAGTTGGGGTTTCGGACACTCGATCAAATCTACAACTGTCCTAAGTATTGTCAATTAAGCTTGACTATAATTTACTTTACCTTTTAACTACCGCCCACTGAGTCACCGGTGCAAGCGGTTTCCAACCCTGAAAAGAACCGATCGCCCCTACTCGCTGAATCCCAATTCTAATTAGTTCCCCGCCATAACGATCGTGCCATTGCAAAACTTTAAACTCGCTCTCAACAGTCACCGCATTAACAACTAATCGGCCGCCTTCACCTAAAGCATTCCAGCAAGTTTCCAGCACAGCTTCTGCGGTGACACCGCCGCCGATGAAAATGGCATCCGGTTGAGACAAATCTGTCAGGGCTTCCGGCGCTTCTCCCGCAACGATTTTGAGTTCGGGAACGCCGAAAGTAGAGGCATTTTCGGCGATGTATTGCAGCCGAGTTGGGTGGCGTTCGATCGCGATCGCCCTGCACCGAGGATGACTCCGCATCCATTCGATCGCGATCGAGCCGCAGCCAGCCCCCACATCCCAAAGCAACTCTCCCGGAATCGGTGCTAACGCTGACAGAGTAACGGCTCTAACCTCCTGCTTGGTAAGTTGTCCGTCGTGGCGATAAGCAGCATCCGGCAAACCCGCAGTTCGGGGAAAAAGTAGGGTTTCGCGATCGCAGTTGCAGCCGATCGCGATCGTGTTCAAATCAGCCAAATCCGCTCCCTTCCAGGCTGCTGCTACCCCCTCGATCTGCCGTTCCGAGTTCCCTCCCATCCGCTCGAACACGGTCATCAAACTGCTGCCAAACCCCCGCTGTGTCAACAATTGGGCCACCTTTCCCGGCGTGTGTCGATCTGCGCTTAAAACCAGCAATCGCGCCCCCGGCGACAAAGCAAGGGCGATCGATGCGATCGGGCGATTTGTCAAACTGAAAGTCTCAACATCCGCCAAAGCCCAGCCCAGACGGGCGCAAGCAAGACTAAAAGCCGATGCAGCGGGAATTACAGTCATTTCCGAAATAGGAATCTGGCGCGACAGCGTGACGCCTATACCGTGACACATCGGATCGCCGCTGGCTAGCACGCACACAGGCTGTCCCCGGCGGCGGATGATTTCATCGACTGTTGCTTGTATCGGCGAAGCCCAGACCAATTGTTCGCGGGTGTCGTCCGTTGGTAGCATTGCTAGGTGACGGGCACCGCCGACAACGACTTGAGATCGATCGAGTAGGGAACGGGCGATCGCACTCAATCCCGAAAGTCCGTCTTCGCCAATCCCCACCACCGAAAGCCATTTGTGCATTGAATCCTTACTGCTAATTACTACTTATCGATTCTAAAGAATAATATCGGATTTCCATTCATAATTCTTTCTTCTACTTGCCTCATTCCAAGTCTTTCTGCGACTTTAAGCGACTCAATGTTTGGGCGATCGCAGCTTGCGACAATATAGTCCAAGCCAAGTTCATTAAAACCATACTCCAATATTTTGGTTGATGCTTCAGTAGCATATCCTTTTTTAAGTGCTTTCGGCAGCAGTGCGTAAAGCAACTGCGGCTGTGCTTCTTCAAAAAAATACCACAAACCAACAAATCCAATAGTTTCTAGATCGTTCTTTGTCTCGATAAACCACAAACCGAATTTCTTTTCTTCAAAAAGCTTTTTGTTCTCGGCCAGCATTTCTTCCACTTGTTGCAGCGACAATATTTCGCCGTCACATAGATATCTCCTCACATAAAAATTAGTCAATATTCCGTGGAGCGTGTTGAGGTCGCTCTCTACAATCGGTTTCAACACCAATCTCTGAGTTTCAAGTATCATGCGAATTATTTTTCTCAGGTTCAATAACGATCGCACCTATCAATATTAGTCCAGGACGCACAGGTAGTCATAAACCGGTTTTTTTTACAATACTTGGTTATCGCGCGCAGATAAGGCAAAAAACCCGGTTTCTGCAGGTTTTGCGTAACTCTAATTAACAAACAGCGCTAAACCACCGTAATCACTCGATAGTTGTAACTTTCCTTGACTACCAAACCATCTTTCCAATAGCCGATCGAAATTTGGTTGCTTTTGGAATCAATGATTTGACCTTCAACTTTAACGGTGTAATCATTGTACCAATTGGAAATTACTACAAAATCATAATTTTTATCGGCTGAAACAGCGATGTCTTGACTAATTAATTTTGATTCTCGAAACTCAACTAACATTTCTTGAAAAAAGATTTCTCTTCCTTGGCGGCAGTTTTCTTTGCCGCTAGTAATCGTACCATCTCCTTCAATCATCACAGTGTCATCCGAGTAGTATTTTTCCAAAGCTACTGATGTTTGGAATGTCTCAACAAGGTGATTGATATCTGCGAGTTTGATTTGCAATTCTTCAATTGTCATAAATAACGCGATCGCAGGTTTTATAGCCGAAGTTAGAAGTCGCGCACTCTTAGAGTGATTTTGACTTCGATTATAGATTATAAAAAATTGTTTAGGGATCAGCAAGACAATAAAACGAATTTCCCCCCTAACAGGCGAGCTCGCCCGGAGATTTGTTAAGAAACTCGATCGATCTGGCTGATGCCGATCGACTTGTGATAGATTTCTTAAACCTGAAAGCGGGAAAGTCCGGTGCAATTCCGGCGCTGTGCCGCAACTGTCAAAGTCAGAATGCCGATTTCAGGAGTTTACTTTAGATTCCCTGCGTCGCACGGGGAGGAGTTTCTTTGTTAGCTTTGAGTGAATTGCCGACTTGTCCTGGTTTATTTTACGGTTCCCGCGCCCGAGACGGAATATTATCGAGAATGCGGATTCCGGGGGGAATTTTAAACGCGCAGCAGTGTCGGACGATCGCGGATTTGGTCGATCGATACAGTACCGGTTGTTTGCAAGTAACGAATCGGGCGAATTTGCAAATTCGAGACTTGAATTCGCCAGTTTCTGATGAACTTTGGCAAGATTTGCTGGAATTGGGATTGGCATCTAGCCGCGTTGAAGTTGACCCGATTCGCAATATTATGGCAAGTCCGACAGCAGGGATCGATCGACAGCAACTACTCGATACTCGCCCGCTAGTAAAAGCTTGGGATGATTACCTGCAAACGCATCCCGAATTGTCGGAACTTTCGCCTAAGTTCAGTATTGGCTTTGACGGGGGGGAATCGGTTTCGATTCGCGATTTACGCAACGATATTTTATTAGCTGCTGAAGGGCGATCGGCAAAATCAGAAATCGTTTTTCGGCTGCATTTAAACGGCGAGACAGGAATTTTAATCCAAGAATCGCAATGTATTTCAGTATTAGCCGCCCTCGCTAGCACCTATCTTGAATACACAAAAAATCGGTCTCGAATTGATGGCAAAAAACCGCGTTTGCGTCACCTGCTGGCAGATTGGGGCGCTGAAATTTATTTAGAAAGGGTAGAGAGGAATTTACCGTTTGTAGTGCAGCGAAGATCGATCGCCTCATCTGAAAAATCCATCCCCAATCACCGACATCTCGGCATTTATCCTCAGCAACAGTCCGGTTTCTCCTACATGGGAATTGCACTGCCCCTAGGTAGGCTAGAATCAAAACAACTGCGGAATTTGGCAAATTTAGCCCAAAATCTAGCCAGCGGTACCCTGAGACTTACGCCGTGGCAAAATCTGTTGATTTCTGACATCCCCAACTCCCAGCTTTTTGAGGTAAAACAGCAAGTTGCCGATTTGGGATTGCACTCATCGGCGACTCGCCTAGATTCGTGCTTGGTGGCTTGTGCCGGCAGCAGCGGCTGTGCGTCGGCGGCGACAGATACTCAAAGTCACGCCTTAGCAATGGCGAGGGATTTAGCGCAAAAATTGACGATCGACCTGCCGATTAACATTCATTTCAGCGGTTGCGAAAAGTCCTGCGCCCAGCACCGGCCAATTGATATCACGCTGGTAGGAATTCAGATTGAGCGAGGACACGAGGCGATCGAAGGTTACAAGATTTATGCGGGTAGAAAAGATTTGCCCTTCGGGCGACCAATTTTTCCGGCGGTTAGTGCCGCCGAGATGCCCGGTGCGATCGAGCGAATGTTGCAGGTATATCAGCGGTTTCGAGAGCCTTTGGAGTCATTTGGTGAGTTTGTCGATCGGCAGGCGATCGACCAATTGCAGGAGTTTTTGAACACCGAAAATGGGAATTTAAAGTGAAAAAAGATTCCATTAAAACTGACAAGTTTTAATCATTTCTATTCTATATCTCTCGATCTTTCTTCGCGTCCTTTCCATCTTCGCGGTTAATTCAAAAAATCTATTTCACAAATCCAACAAACTTCCTATAGCAGTTTTAAACAATGATTGACTACATTCGAGATGGAACAGAAATCTACACCAAATCCTTTGCCACAATTCGAGCCGAAACAGATTTGTCAACCTTGCCGCCCGATTTAGAATCGGTAGCGGTGCGACTAATTCACAGTTGCGGCATGACCGATATTGTTGCAGATTTAGCAGCTTCCCCCGGGGCCGCAACCTGCGGACGCCAGGCCCTTTCTGCAGGTGCGCCCATCCTGTGCGATGCCCGGATGGTGGCCGAAGGCATCACTCGCAAACGCCTTCCCGCTGACAATGCGGTGATTTGCACCCTCTGGCATTCCGAAATCCCGGAGTTGGCGCGGCAAATGGGAAATACTCGATCGGCCGCGGCCCTTGATTTATGGCTGGACAACTTGCAGGGTGCGGTTGTGGCAATTGGCAATGCCCCGACTGCTTTGTTCCGACTGCTGGAAATGCTGGATGCCGGAGCACCCAAACCGGCTTTAATTCTGGGTTTCCCGGTAGGATTTGTGGGGGCTGCTGAATCCAAAGCCGAACTGGCCGCCAACAGTCGGGGAGTGCCATTTATTACGTTGCACGGGCGACGCGGTGGCAGTGCAATGGCAACGGCGGCCGTGAATTCGTTAGCGAAAAAGGATGAATTATGACTGAGGCTACTGGTAAATTGTACGGTTTGGGTATTGGGCCTGGCGATCCTGAGTTGATTACTTTGAAAGCTTATCGGATTTTGCAATCGGTGCCGGTGATTGCCTATCCGGCGATGGAAAATGGTAAGGTGCTGGCGCGGGCGATCGTCGCAGATTATCTGCGCCCGGAGCAAATTGAGATTCCGATGCCGCTGCCTTTTAGTCCGACGCGATCGTCTCAACCTTATTACGATATTGCTGCGGAGAAAATTGCGGCACACCTCAGCGAGGGACGGGATGTGGCGGTATTGTGTGAGGGCGAACCTTTTCTCTACGGCTCGTTTATGTATCTATTCAACCGTTTGTCGGCGACTTTTACGACTGAAGTTGTGCCGGGAATTTCTTCGACAATGGCGAGTGCGGCTGCGTTGGGAGTGCCGCTGACTTATCGTAACGATGTGTTAAGTATTATGCCTGCGACGCTGGATGCTGAGGTTTTGCGCGATCGGCTGGCGGTTGTTGATGCTGCGGTGATTATTAAGCTGGGCCGGCATTTTGCGAAAGTCCGGGACGTGCTGATTGAGTTGGGACAGTTCGATCGAGCACTGTATATAGAACGCGCAACTATGCCGAATCAGCGAATTCGGGCGATCGTAGATGTCGATCCCGCTGAAGTTCCCTATTGGGCTCTGATTATGATACCCAGTCAGCAAAAGTCTGTATCTTAATATTTCCATGCCTGAAGGCGACGCGCTTCCAGGCTTTCCCTACTTTTTTGTGCATTCTTGCCCATTTATCCAGCTTTCCTCATATTGATAACTTAACCTTATAACTTGTATCAGTTAATCTGTTGTTAAAATACTTTACAAACCTTAGAATATGCTTTATATTTATTTACATGGCGGAACACAAACCCGTCACGAACATTGACAAATCAATAAAGCAATCATAAACAAATGACAACAACCTTACAGCAGCGCGAAAGCGCCAACCTGTGGGATCAGTTTTGCAACTGGGTCACCAGCACCGAAAACCGCATTTATGTAGGTTGGTTCGGCGTCTTGATGATTCCCACCTTGCTGAGCGCCACCATCTGCTACATCATCGCCTTCATCGCTGCCCCTCCCGTGGACATCGACGGCATCCGCGAACCAGTAGCAGGTTCCTTGATGTACGGCAACAACATCATCACAGGTGCAGTTGTTCCTTCATCCAACGCCATCGGCTTGCACTTCTACCCAATCTGGGAAGCAGCTTCCCTCGATGAGTGGTTGTACAACGGCGGCCCTTACCAATTGGTAGTATTTCACTTCCTGATCGGCATTTTCTGCTACATGGGTCGTGAATGGGAACTGTCCTACCGCTTAGGTATGCGTCCTTGGATCTGCGTAGCTTACTCTGCACCAGTTGCAGCAGCCACCGCAGTATTCTTGATCTACCCCATCGGACAAGGCTCCTTCTCAGACGGTATGCCCTTGGGTATCTCTGGCACCTTCAACTTCATGATCGTGTTCCAAGCCGAGCACAACATCCTGATGCACCCCTTCCACATGCTGGGAGTAGCCGGTGTCTTCGGTGGTAGCTTGTTCTCAGCCATGCACGGTTCTTTAGTTACCTCTTCCTTGGTTCGCGAAACAACCGAAACCGAATCTTTGAACTACGGTTACAAATTCGGTCAAGAAGAAGAAACCTACAACATCGTCGCAGCCCACGGCTACTTCGGTCGTTTGATTTTCCAATACGCTTCCTTCAACAACAGCCGTTCCTTGCACTTCTTGTTAGGTGCATGGCCAGTAGTCGGCATCTGGTTTACCGCTTTGGGTATCTCCACGATGGCTTTCAACTTGAACGGTTTCAACTTCAACCAATCGATTATCGACTCTCAAGGTCGTGTCATCAACACTTGGGCTGATGTGATCAACCGCGCTAACTTGGGTATGGAAGTCATGCACGAGCGCAACGCTCACAACTTCCCTCTCGACTTGGCTGCTGGTGAGACAACTCCCGTAGCAATGGTTGCTCCTTCTATCAACGGCTAAGTTTTAGCTTTTGATTAACAAAAAGCGCTCCTAGTAATAGGGGCGCTTTTTGTTTGGGGAAAAATATTTTTATCGACATCCTTTTTCCTTCTTCCTTCTTTCTTCTTCCTTCTGCTATAGCTGCTCTATTTTTGTCCTTAATTCGATAAGATCAGGATGGTGATTAATGTCAAGCTTCCGAATTGCCCAATCGAAAAATGAATTTAGAGAAATGTATTTAGAGTCTTGTCTCTGTATTTCTTTTTGAATATCCTTGCCATTAAACCAGATTAAGTATTGCTTCTCTGTCCAAAATTCTTCTTGGTTAAACCGTTGTTGATAGGAAACAAGGTTATCTTCAAATTTTTCCGGTGTAACTGATTCAACTGCCAGTCTAAATTGATTAACTAATTCTAACGCTTGATTTTTGCAGTCTTGCAAAATTAATGACTCAGGTAGTTTACCTTTCTCCGTCCATGTAGTTTTGAGTTGTTGTCGTGCTGTACTCATGTTCACCAAGTCACCCAATGCCCATCTTACAGCTTGGTAATCTTGCAGGTTCCTGGCGCTAGTTTCAATCGATTCTGAAATGCGATCGACTTCTGGTGAATTTTGATGTCCCCACTTAGAAGCTGGATTTCCCTGCTTTTCATTGTACTTTTCTGTCCAATAGGTGTCAATCAAATCAGCCTCTAAGAGGTAATTTTCAACACAAGTGCGATAACTTAAATCAAAGGGTTTATTACCCGATCTATTATCTAGTTGGAGTAATCCGCAGTTAGGAGTTGGCTGAACATCGAAATCCCGATCTCGAAAAACGATGTATTTCTGATTAACCGCTGTCTTCCCTGAAAAGTAGCCCTCGGCAAAGGTTGAGAATCCAAACTTACTACCCGCAGGGACAATTGTGCATCTATCACCTGGTAGGCTATCGACTACTCTAGTAAGCAATCTATAGTCTAAGCTGCTTGGTTTCCCTTCACAAAAAATAATTTTTCCACTGCTAACAACACTCATAGTTACACCTCCACACGAACAATGTGTGCTTCGGGTACTAGCTGCTCTATGTAATCAGAATGAGTTGTAATGATAAATTGATTATTTTTGCCTAACTTAGGCAAAGCTCTCAACAATGCTTGTTGCAGTGGTGGATGTAAGTGCAACTCAATTTCATCAATCAAGATCACCGAATTATGAATATTCCAATTAGCAAAATCCATCAGCATCGGAAATATAGCGCGTTCGCCCCCAGACATCTCAGAAATCTCATACAGGTTCCTGTTATCGTATAGATAAAACCAGGGTTCGCTCAGAATGTCATCGATCCCTTCTCGTGGAAAAGGCCCCTCAAAGCTACGTTCTGGAAAAACAGCTTTATAAGCTTGCTCAATTTCAGCATATATGTCCTTCTGTCCAGGGCGGAATTGCTGAATTCTTCCCCTGTCAACATCCTGATGAAACTGCCGCAACTTTGAAAGGCGATCGCGTAGCATATCATAGGTAATTTCAACTTTTCCATCCGGATTTTCAGGAGTTAAGCTGGTTGAATTTCTCTGCTCTGTGTACCAAAAAATCGTACCAACTCGCTCAAAGACCTGAAAGCCTTCCGTTCGACGGAGTTGTTTAGCATATTCCCGTCCTTTAAATTGAAACAATTCATTCGCAGTGTTTGCTTGAACACTCTCACCTTGCCATCTAAGATCCACAATATGTTTTTCAGCAGGAGGAACTGGTAAATTGCGACCTATATGTTGCAATTTTTGTTGGAACTCACGAACCGCCTGGATCTCTGGAGACGAAAATTGTACTTGTAGAGTAACCTCTGGTTCAAACTTGGCCCAATTACTCCCCAGCAATTCATAGTTAAATCCTGCCCATTCTAAGTCAGGAAGTTTCTGCAACCTCCCTGTTGCCACTCCCAGTGTTGCGGCTATTGCCTGTAAAATACTTGTTTTTCCCGCCCCATTCATCCCTATTAAAACTATAATGTCTCGTGCCAATCCAGTTTCTGGATCGGTAAAGTCGAATTTTTTATTTTTAAATTTCTTAAAATACTTTAAATTGATAGATTGAATTTTCATAATAACACTCCTGTTTGAATATTTTACTACCTACATTTTTTTTTCAAGCCTTGTTCATTATCGCACTCAGCCAAATTCATGTCCAAAATTTACCTAGCCATTTAGATATATTACATCGCACTTTCCTGAAAAAGCCAGTTTCTGAAAAAACTCGGCAATCGCGAGAGTAAAGCCGGGGACGATTTCTTCGCCATCTAGGGAATAAGTAGATTTGAGGAGGCGATCGGGTTCTTGGGACGATCGATAAACTAACACATACAGGACTTACGCAAGCACACTATATGTAGCGTGCCAAAAAAGGGATCTCGCTTTTCAAACTTTTGAAATATTGTCCGTCCAGACACAATTCTCTCTTGTCGTAGAACTAGATGAATTAGAAACATTTATTGGCTCAAAAAAAACTTGCGTCTGGTTGTGGATAGCAGTAGACCACTTCAAAGCAGATATTTTAGCCGGGGCTGTAGGAGACCATGATGCCCAAACATTTAAACATTGATGGGATGTTGAAAAATAAAAATGCTATTTTTATGTCACAAATTGCCTGAAAGTTTATACAATGTTTATTCCAGATGGTCACTCAATCATCGGTAAAACTTATATGACTTCAGTTGAAGGTGAAAATACAAGACTCAGAGACGATCTGGAGCTATTGAAGAGAAAATATCTTTGTTATTCTCAATACGAATAAATTCTCAAAGATTCAATTCGTTTACTAATTCACGCTCCTAAAATTCGAGGAGGTTCCCATTCCATAATCAAGAATTATTTAGATACTCTGATTTGAACGCTCTTCGACCTGCCTCCGTCAGCGGTGAGAGCAAAATCACACCTCAGTTCACCAACGCCAAAATTTACTTATCTCCAGACTGAATGTAAAATAATTGTCTAGTGTCGGCTTTTCCCCAACCTTAAATTCACATGAACATCCGCATCGGCAACGGCTACGACATTCACTGCTTAGTTCCAGAACGCCCCCTCATCCTCGGCGGCGTGAACATTCCCCACGAATTAGGCTTATTAGGACACAGCGACGCCGACGTACTTACCCACGCTATCATGGATGCGATGCTCGGAGCTCTCAGCTTAGGAGATATCGGCCTGTATTTTCCTCCAACTGACCCGAAATGGAAAGGGGCTGATAGTCTCGTATTGCTGGCACAAGTCAATCAGTTAATATTAGATAAAGGCTGGGAAATCGGCAATATTGATTCCGTGGTGGTGGCGGAACGTCCAAAGCTGAAACCGCATATTGAGCAAATGCGCGATCGGCTTTCTACTGTCCTACAATTAAAACCAGACCAAATCGGCATCAAAGCTACTACAAACGAAAAGTTAGGGCCGGTGGGGAGAGAAGAAGGTATTGCAGCCTATGCTGTAGTTTTGTTAGTGCTAAAATAGAACTTTAATCTACGTTTTAGGAAGAGCAAAACCATGCAAACTGAAACCTTGGATTTAGAGTTACCCATAGACGCGGATATTATCGCGTTGGATAAGGACGATCGCATAGTCGCGCTAATCGAGGTCAAAATTAATCAAGCTAAAGAAAAGGCAGCAAAGCAGAGGATTACCGATCGCGCCCTCGAACAAATAAAACATTTGCTCTCAAAACTATCAGAAAAAAAGGTGGTAATTCCTTATGCTATGATTGTCAATCTCGAAAATATCATCGTTTTTAAATGGGACGGCACTGTTTTGTCTGAAGCTGTTTTATCGTTAAAAACGGCTGACATCCTCCACTATTATGACTCAAAATTAGGCGAACAGCGGATATTTGAGCCATACCTAACTAGGCTGATTGAAGCATGGTTGCGTGACTTAGCTTATAATTGGAAGTCTGAGATTCCACCAGCATCGGAACAGATAGCAGCAATCGGTTTGCTGCCGTTGCTAGCAGGTGGAACAACACAGTCAGGGGTAGAAATTGGTGCCGCTTTTATATATAGAAACTAACTTTTTGATGAGTATTGCTACAGGGCGCGATCCTGATGCCAATAACTTGTTACTGAGTGTACCAACATCAGTCCGCATTGCCATACCTGCTATTTGCTGCATGGAAGCTCTCTCGGCTTTAGAAGACGATATCAAGCGCCGCAACCGTTTTGCAGATGAACAGAAAAAACAAATTAGCCAGCTAAAGCGCGATCTTACTTCGCCTTATGCTAAGTCTCTTTTATTCCATGTAGAAGAGTCTTTGAATGAAAATGAAGGATTGCTCAATAATATTAAAGTACGTCTTTTTGAGGCTCTTGAATTATTGGCTGACAATGTGGAGATGATGGAACTAACAGCAGATACACTGCGAGAAAGCTTGAATACAATTTTTATTGAAGAAGACCCGACAGACAATTTGATTCTCCACTGCATCTTGAATCACGCACGCTTACACACTCATGAAGTCAAGGTGTTTTTGAGCAATAATACAAAAGAATTTAGTGTACCAGAAGTTCAAGATGCTTTGCTAGAAGCCGGGATAACCAAGTATTTTTCGCGCACTGAAGACTTTCTCGGTTGGTTACAATCTCAGTCATAGTTGCACGCAGGTGGTAAACTAAAAAATTATGAAAATTTCTATGATGCTACATTCAAAACTGCGCTGGCTGGCGATTGTACTGGCGGCAATTGCCACTATAACTCTGTCTGCGTGCACTCCAGCCCGATCGAACTTAGTAAACAGACTCATCGTTCCCACCCCCAGCGGCCCGGCCACCTTTAACTACCCCCTAAATCAATCTGCATACAGCGTTTTTGGCTATATGTACGAGGGATTGATCAACGAAAACGGCTTGACATCGAACCTAGAACCCGGTTTAGCCGAGTCCTGGGAGGTTTCTAAAGATGGCAAAAAGATTGTCTTCACCCTGCGAGAGGGTTTGAAATGGTCGGACGGGGAACCGATGACTACTGATGACATTATCTTCAGCTATGAAAAAGTTTATTTCAATGACAAAATTCCTAGCGGTTTGAAAGATACTCTGAGGGTGGGCATGAGTCGCCAATTCCCAAAAGTCAAAAAAATTGACAGCCGCCGCGTTGAATTTTCCGTTGCCGAACCCTTTGCTCCTTTTATTAGATATGCTGGGGGAATCCCTATTTTACCAGCTCATATTTTACAGGAATCTGTAGAGAATACAGATGCAGATGGCAAACCTAAATTCCTGACTACTTGGGACACGGATACTGATCCTCAAAAAATTGTCGGCAACGGTCAATATCGAATGCTGAGCTATACTCCTAATCAGCGCGTTGTTTTGGAACGAAATCCGTATTTTTGGCGCAAAGATGCTGAGGGAAACCTTCAGCCTTACATCCAGCAAATAGTTTGGCAAATTATCGAAAATACTGACAATCAACTGCTGAATTTTCGCTCTGGCGATTTGGATACTCTGGACGTGCAGCCGGAAGTGTTTCCGCTGCTGAAACGGGAGGAAAAACGCGGCAAATATACGGTCTTCAACGGTGGTCCGGATACTGGCAGCGTGTTTATGTGTTTCAATCTGAATAAGGGGCGCAATGCTCAAAATCAGCCGTTTGTAGACCCGGTTAAGTCTCGGTGGTTCGCGACTAAGGAATTTCGGCAGGCGATCGCCTACGGGATCAACCGATCCGCCATGACTAACAATATCTATCGCGGACTTGGGGCACCGCTGCATTCCCCAATTCCGGCGCAAAGTCCATTCTACCTTTCCCCAGAACAGGGATTGAAAACTTACAGTTACGATCTGCAAAAAGCCAAAGAGTTGCTGTTAAGTGCTGGTTTCAAATATAATAATGAGGGTCAATTATTGGATGCGGAGGGCAATAAAGTCCGATTTACTTTGTTGATGGCTGCGGGTAAAAAAGTTCGGGAACAAATGGGAACGCAAATTAAGCAAGATTTAGGCAAACTGGGGATGCAAGTTGATACACAGTTCCTGAGTTTTAACACTTATGTGGAAAAGCTGCGGTTGACGCGGAATTGGGATACTTACCTCGGCGCTTTTACGGGAGGTACTGAACCGCACAGCGGCTACAATATTTGGTCGGTCAATGGGACTTTGCACAGTTTCAACCAGGGGCCGCAAGCCGGAGAACCGCCGATTAAAGGTTGGGAAGTGTACGACTGGGAGCAGAAAATCGATGACCTTTATGTGAAGGCTTCCCAGGAGCTTGATGAGGCGAAGCGCAAGGAACTTTATGGGGAGACCCAGCGGATTATAGCTGAACAAGTGCCTTTTGTTTATATGGTGAATCCGCTGACTTTTGAGGCGGTGCGCGATCGCATTTCGGGAATTCGCTACAGTGCCCTCGGCGGTGCTTTCTGGAATTTGTACGAGCTGAAAATAACAGAATAGTTATTAGTCAGCACTCAGCACTCAGCATTTATTAGTCTGTAGGAGCGGGTTTTACCAGGGTATGTGCGATCGACCGATCCGATAAATAAACCCGCCCGGAGCAATCTATAGCAGTCAGCAGTCAAATTCATCAGTCATTAATTAATGGAACCTGAAATTTTACAGAAGTTACTCGAATCTGTGGCCGCCGGCGATGTGAGCCCGATCGCAGCTTTAGATAAATTAAAGTATTTTGACTTTGAACAAGTGGGGGATTTTGCAAAAATTGATCACCACCGTACTTTAAGAACGGGTTTTCCTGAAGTAATCTGGGGCCCAGGGAAAACGCCAGACCAAATTGTTGAGATTATCGAGGCGATGCGCGGGCGAAATTCTGCGGTGATGGCGACGCGAATTGAACCGGAAGTTTTCGAGCAATTGCAGCAAAAAATACCCGATTTGTGCTACTACCAAAAGGCTCGAATTTGTGCAATTTCTGCTGCTAATTTCCCAACTCCGCAGCATCCGGGTACTGTGACTATTATCAGTGCGGGAACGGCGGATTTATCTGTAGCGGAAGAGGCAGCAGTTACTGCGGAACTTTGCGGTTTTCAGGTGCGACGTTTGTGGGATGTCGGAGTTGCCGGCATTCACCGCTTGCTGAGCAATCGGCACGTAATTGCTGATGCTGATGTGTTGATTGCGGTTGCGGGTATGGAAGGTGCTTTGGCGAGTGTGGTTGCGGGTTTGGCAGATTGTCCGGTGATTGCCGTGCCGACGAGTGTGGGTTACGGCGCGAGTTTTGGCGGGATTGCTCCTCTTTTAACTATGCTCAATTCTTGTGCGGCTGGTGTGGGTGTGGTGAATATTGATAACGGGTTTGGGGCGGCAATTTTAGCTTGTCAAATTCTGAGAACTGCTGGCAGAGTGGGGAGAATGAAAGAAGGGGAGAATGGAACAGAGGGGGAATAGTGAGAAACCCCCTCGATTAGACTCGGCGGTTGAAACCGCGTCTACAAAAACTGTCGTCCCAGCAGACAGGGACTAAACAATATAGGAGGTATTATTAAAGCCGGATTTGATATTACTTGCTGCCCAACCAAATCGGATAAGCAGAAGAATCCTCAGCTTTCAACTTTTGCGCCTGATAGCTCTTGCTAGTCCAAGTAGCCACTGTTTGCAGGCTTTCTGTCAAAGAACTTTCGCTGCCAAACGCTTCAAATCCCAAAGTCCACCACGCGCTGCCGTTAATGTTCAACTGAGTAAGTTCCACGGTGCAACCTTGGGGAATTGGGGCTTCCACAGGCACAGACATCACGGAACCAGGGGCCGAAACTTGGTAAAGACGCTGCGCTCGCTTTTTCCTGACTCCCACCCACTTTCCTGTCGCCATAATATCCGCCGGTACCGGGGCCATCGTGTCAGCACATACCCACTTCAGCCACTTCTCGGCTTTGCCTTCCCAGCGGTTGCCGAACTGCATCGCCCCCAACTCTGCCTGCCGCCACTTTACCTCTAATGTTTTCCCGCGCAGCTTCACTCCCAAGTAGTCGCAGCCAGGGACTAGCAAATATATGTCTTCCCGCTCTTCGGGAGGTGAAAGATACCCGCCGAGACTGTCGCTTCCAAACCATTGAGCGATCGATTTTGGCAGCGCACCGCTATAAAACCACCGCATTTCCAGACTGGCCCGCATAAATTTTTCCTCCGTTCCACAATTTTCGTCAAACCCAGACTGGATTTGCCACACACCATCGACTTTTGCGCCTCTCAACTCTATCCTCCCCCCTCCGGGACCCAGAGTCTACTGTCCACAGTCATACCCTTTTAAATTTTAGATTTTAGATTTTAGATTTGGGAAAGACTGATTCTATAAGGGTTTAGAGCTTGCCGACAGTTGCATTTCTTTTTAAAAATGGTGTCATATTGAGGTTTTTTTAAAAAAAAACCTCACAATCCTTTACATATCTTCACAAGTCTGTTACATTTATTTACAGTAGACAAAACGCAATTTAGGAAACAAACATGACTAACAGAGGCTTAATGCTGGACGACCAAGGCAAAATGAACAATTTTGCGATCGAACCGACAGTATATATCGATGACGAACCCCGCACCGGCTTCACCCCCTACGCAGAACGCTTAAACGGCCGCCTTGCCATGATTGGTTTTGTTTCTCTCTTGGCTTTAGAAATTTCTACCAAGCACGGACTGATTAGCTGGCTGACTCACCTGTAATGATTTTGTTAAAAATTAGACTATACGGCTATGCCTCGCGGGCGGTACACAAACGGCGAGCATAGCTTAACTATTTTTAGGGGCAAGGTTTGGTGAGACAATTAAAATTAAATATTTTAGTGTTAGCCTACCCGTAAAAATAATGCTCAAACGAATTGCGGCAATACTTCTGGTTGTTCTGAGCCTCACCTTGACCGGTTGTGTATCTAAAGTCACCGGACTCAAAAGCTACGTTGATACTGGCGACGGCTATCAATTTCTCTATCCTAACGGCTGGCTGCCGATCGCGGTTTCTAACGGGCCTGATGTGGTGTTCCGCGATTTGATTCAGCAAACCGAGAACGTCAGCGTGGTAATCAGTCCAGTCCCCAAGGACAAAACTCTGGCGGATTTGGGAACGCCGACGGATGTGGGATACAAGCTCAGCAAAAGTGCGATCGCCCCTAGTGATTCCGGCCGCGAAGCTGAATTAGTCAATGCAGAAGCTCGCGAATCGCGATCGAAAAACTATTACATTTTAGAATACGCCGTTAAGTTGCCAAACCAAGAACGGCACAACTTAGCGAGTGTAGCAGTCAGCCGCGGCAAACTTTTTACGCTTAACGTTTCCACTACAGAAGAACGCTGGCCAAAGGTAAAAGAAGCTTTTGAGAAAGTCGTTAAATCTTTCTCTGTTTATTAGGTTAAAAAGTAGTTGGGAATGGGGAATAGGGCGCAGTGCCTTGGGGATGGGGAATAGTTTATTTTTCTTCCTTCTTCCTTCTTCCTTCTTCCTTCTTCCTTCTTCCTTCTTCCTTCTTAACTTATTATGAAAATTCCAACTTTTGTGTTAGCTTCAGCTTCTCCGGCGCGCCGCCGCCTGCTAGAAAATGCTGGCATTCAAGCTGTGATTTGCCCCAGCGACTTTGATGAAGGGCAAATACAAATGAGGGATGCCACTAAATTAGTGCAGGTTTTAGCATCGGGAAAAGCTGAGGCTGTAGTTAAGTTTTTGCTGGCTAATTCTCACCCGCAAATCCTCAATCCCAAATCCTGTTTGGTGTTGGGATGCGATTCAATTTTGCTCATAGATGGCGAAATTCACGGCAAACCGAAGGATGCGGAAGAAGCAATCTCGCGCTGGCAGAAAATGCGCGGTAAGGTTGGCGAATTATATACGGGTCATGCTTTAATTGATACTAGATTCGATGACTTTGATGAGGCAAGGTCGCGATCGCTCATTCGCTGTCAAGTTACAAAAGTTCATTTTGCGGAAGTTACCTCGCGCCAAATTGCGGCCTACGTCGCTACCGGAGAACCCCTCGCCTGTGCAGGCTGTTTTGCACTGGAAGGTAAAGGCGGCTTTTTTGTGGAACAAATCGAAGGATGTCACACGAATGTGATCGGTTTGAGCTTACCTCTACTGCGGCAAATGCTCAGCGAAATGGAATATGATGTGGCGGATTTTTGGTCTTGAAATGCACAACTTGGAAAGGAATAAAATTTTTTGTAGTAAGGACTAAAGTTCTGATAGAGGACTTTAGTTCTTACTATAAACCTCAGAGGATTATCCCAGGGCGATCGAGCTTTCAGACACAGAGGTAAACAGAAGTTGAGCCGGCGACACATCTTTCACCAAACCCAGAATATTTCCGCTACTAGCTTCCCTAATCACCGTCGCCTTAGTATTTAAAATTCTAAAATCAGCGGTTCGAGGCTGTCCCGGAGGAAAAGGGCCATTGCTATCGTAATCTCTGGCATCACCAATTGTTAAAAACTTTTCAGTCAAAACAATGTCATTTCGCGTTAACCCGGAAGCTAATCCAATGACATCTCCTTGAGCTGGATTGTAATCCAGAATAAAATCTGCGGGTACTTCCTCTGTATTAAAATTGGGAACTGAAGGCGGTTGATCCGAACCAATTTCCCGCGATGTTGCTCCCGCTTCTCTTTTGATGACAAACAAATCTGCGCCTTCTTTTCCCCAAACTCTATCAATTCCAGCATCACCGATTAGAGTATCGTTTCCACTGTCTCCGACTAAAGCATCATTCCCTTTACCGCCGCGAATAAAGTCATTGCCCGTGCCTCCATAAGCGTAGTCATCGCCTTGATCTCCGCTGACTAAATCGTTGGCGCATTCTCCGTAAAGTATGTCAAAATCTTGACCGCCGCGAATAGTATCGTTGCCGCAACCTCCGATTAAAGTATCTATGCCGCTGTTGCCGTTCATCAGTTCTGCACCACCGGAACCTCTGACGAAATCGTTGCCGGCTAAGGCCCGCAAACCTCCGGGAGTGTTGCGGAGGATTCCATTTGCTAATAGAACTATATCGTCGTTCGCAGTGAGGTCAAAAAAGTTGGGATCGCTACCAGGATTTAATGGCCCAGTTAGCAATCTAATGTTGGGGGGATCGGCAATAATTGGGTCGGAGTCTTCAGCTAATGCTCTAATTTCTCCGAGAGTTGTTTCTGACATCCTAGCTTTCTCCTTTTTTGATTGACTTTGTTGACATTCTGATTTTAACAAAGGTTTCAATTAGAAAATCTGCGTGAATTTGCGGTTAAAAAAATTAAATTAATATCAAAATTGCCATCGGTCATTGTGCAACAAGCCTAACTTATTGACACCTAACTGCCCAAATCCGCAAATATTTTGAACTGTGCAGCAATAATTCTGGGGATCGCGTACTCTATTACCCGTCAGCAGTCAGCGTCGGAAAGCCAACAGACTGCCAAATGTCATCAAACCGTGAGTAAAGTCAGGAATCCTTAATATGCTAGACACTGCGATCGAATTTATTAAAGCCAGAGAAATCCTCGACTCCCGCGGCCGCCCCACCATTGAAGCTGAAGTTTACCTAGCTAACGGTGTTGTCGGGCTCGCACAAGTGCCCAGCGGCGCGTCTACAGGCTCTTTTGAGGCCCACGAACTCCGCGACGGGGACAACAAACGTTACGGTGGCAAAGGAGTCCTGAAAGCCGTCGCTAACGTCGAACACAAAATTGCCCCCGCTTTGGCTAATCTGGATGCGATCGACCAAGCGCTGGTAGACAAAACCATGATTGACTTGGACGGTTCCCCCAACAAGTCCAACCTCGGCGCAAATGCCATTCTCGGAGTCTCCTTAGCCACAGCAAAGGCGGCTGCCGAGACTTTAGGGATCCCCCTTTACCGCTACTTGGGCGGGCCCTTAGCTAACGTTTTACCCGTGCCTTTGATGAACGTCATCAACGGCGGCGCCCACGCCGACAATAATGTGGACATTCAAGAATTTATGATTGTCCCTGTGGGTGCGCCATCTTTTAAAGAAGCTTTGCGCTGGGGTGCAGAGGTATTTGAATCCCTGAGCAAAGTCTTAAAAGCTGAGGGTTTGCTGACTGGTGTTGGTGATGAAGGCGGTTTTGCGCCTAATCTTAAATCCAATCAAGCAGCTTTGGATTTGTTGATTGCAGCTATTGAAAAAGCTGGCTACAAGCCAGGTGAACAAGTTGCTTTGGCTTTGGATGTTGCTGCTAGCGAATTTTACAAAGATGGACAGTACACTTACGACGGTGTGGCTCATTCGCCAGCAGAATTAATCGATTATTTGGATGGTTTGGCCGGAAAATATCCGATTGTTTCCATTGAAGATGGTTTGCATGAAGACGATTGGGACAGTTGGGTAGCGCTGACGCAGAAAATGGGCAGCAAAGTTCAATTGGTGGGTGACGATTTGTTTGTTACTAATCGCACGCGGCTGCAAAAAGGGATTGATTTGAAAGCTAGCAATTCGATTTTGATTAAGCTGAATCAAATTGGTTCTTTGACGGAGACTTTGGATACGATCGACCTGGGTAAACGGAACAGTTATCGATCGGTCATCAGCCACCGTTCCGGTGAAACTGAAGATACCACAATTGCCGATTTGGCGGTAGCGACTCGCGCCGGCCAAATCAAGACCGGTTCTCTGTGTCGCAGCGAACGGGTGGCTAAATACAACCGTTTGTTACGGATTGAAGACCAATTGGGCGATCGGGCAATTTATGCTGGGTCGATCGGTTACGGGCCAAAATAACACTGGATAATTGGTAATTGGGCATCGGGCAATTTTAGATTTTAGATTTTAGATTTTAGATTGAAGAATTGATTAGTAACTTGAATCTAAAATCTAAAATTGGAAATCTAAAATCGGATGGGCATCGCGCATCGGGCAATTTTAGATTTTAGATTTTAGATTTTAGATTGAAGAATTGATTAGTAACTTCAATCTAAAATCAGCAATCTAAAATCTAAAATCGGATGGGCATCGCGGATCGGGAATTTAGATCCTGTAGATACAAGGGGCGGGTTTTACACACAATAATTGGCTAAAAACCAATCATCTCGTAAACCCGCCCCGACCAAATTACCAATTACCAATTACCCATTCTCAATTAAGGATAGAAAGCCAATTGAGGCAAACCCAAAGTTTCTTCCCAACCCATCATCAAGTTCATGCACTGGATGCCTTGACCGGCTTGTCCCTTAATTAAATTATCGATCGCCGATAGCACAATCACCCTGTCAGTACGCGGATCGACTTCGATGCCGATATAACAAAGATTCGTACCGCAAGCCCATTTTGTTTGCGGGTAAACCCCAGCCGGTAACACTTTTACCCAAGGACAATTGCGGTAAAAAGCGCTGAAAATCGTGATTAAATCTTCCCGCACCAAACCCGGATCGCGCAAAGTTGCGTAAACAGTCGCCAGAATTCCCCGTACCATCGGAATTAGGTGGGGAGTAAACTGAACTTTAATATCGTGTCCGGCTAAATCGCCACAAATTTGCTCGATTTCTGGCGTGTGGCGGTGGCGGCCAACACCGTAAGCGCCCAGAGAACCCTCTGCTTCAGCCAACAAGAGATTAACTTCGGCTTTGCGCCCCCCCCCAGAAGCACCGGATTTGGCGTCGATAATTGCTGTTTCTGGCACGATCAGACCTTGTTTGAGCAAAGGTGCCAGGGCTAATAAACTAGCAGTAACGTAGCAGCCGGCACAGCCTACTAACTGAGCGTCTTTAATTCGATCGCGATACAATTCTGGCAAACCGTAAACAGCCGTTGCAGCCAGTTCAGAGTCCGATCGCTCGCCGCCGTACCAAGCTTTGTAAGTTTCCAGATTTTCAAATCTGTAATCAGCCGACAAATCCAAGACTTTGCAGCCTTTTTCTATCAGCGTCGGTGCCATTTTGCAAGCTAAACCGTTCGGCAGCGACAGAAACACAACTTCACATTTTGCCGCTATTTTTTCTAGGTCGATCGCCTCAATTGTCAAATCAATGCAGTTAGTCAGATGCGGATAAAGGCTGGAAAAAGGTTTTCCCGCACTGCTATCCCCACCCAAATAGACTACTTCAGCCAGTGGGTGATCCGCCAGCAGTCGCACAAGTTGCACGCCGCCGTACCCTGAAGCGCCGATAATTCCTACAGGCACACGTCCAACATCTCCCATTTTCCTTTATCCCCTCAGCCGTTGAAGTCAAAAACGCTTGAACTTTTGCTGCATTGTAGTACCAAACGCCAACTTTGGGAGCAAAGAATTGTGTCGTTTTGTTTGGGAGGTGCATTTTTGTGAATTTTCGGGTGTTTGACCGCGCCCAAAAACGGATACAAAGCCCCGACTCCTTTCCTGGAGAGTTCAAAATTTTAGACCAAAGTTCCACCTTCGAGATTCAAAGCTGCAAGTAAATCTAAAATCTAAAATCTAAAATCTAAAATCTAAAATCGACTGACCGATCGCCAAAACCCTAAAATTAACAAACGGATCTGCGATCATGCTATAAAAAACTTACTTTAACCCATCCCCAAACCGGAGATTAACTTTTTTCGCTCGAAGCTCGAAGCTCAACCTCCATCCGTTAAATCAGTTAAATTTTGTACACGGCTTCGTTGCCGAACTTCCTATGGGCATAGTTGTAGAAAACGTATCAAAACAGTTTGGCAGTTTCCAAGCACTCGATCGGGTCAGCTTAGAAATTGAATCCGGTTCCCTAGTCGCATTGCTGGGCCCGTCTGGTTCCGGCAAGTCTACGCTGCTGCGGCTGATTGCCGGTTTAGAAATGCCCGACTCCGGCAAAATCTGGCTGACAGGACAAGATGCGACCAATACTAGCGTCCAAGACCGCAAAATTGGGTTCGTGTTTCAGCACTACGCGCTATTCAAGCACATGACAGTGCGAAAAAACATCGCTTTCGGCATGGAAATTCAGAAAACACCGCCCGCGAAAGTCAAATCGCGGGTAGAAGAATTGTTGAATTTAGTGCAATTGGGAGGATTGGGCGATAGATACCCGTCGCAACTTTCTGGAGGCCAGCGACAGCGGGTGGCCCTCGCCCGAGCCCTGGCTGTGGAACCGAAAGTTTTACTGCTAGACGAACCTTTTGGAGCTCTCGATGCCAAAGTTCGCAAAGACTTGCGTGCTTGGTTGCGGCGGCTGCACGACGAAGTTCACGTTACCACAGTCTTTGTGACGCACGATCAAGAAGAAGCAATGGAAGTTGCCGATCGCATTACAGTAATGAATAAAGGTAAAATCGAACAAGTCGGCACACCCGCAGAAATTTACGACCATCCCGCTAGTGCTTTTGTAATGAGTTTTATCGGCCCCGTCAATGTATTGCCCAGCAGTTCGAGGATGTTTCAAGACAACGGCTTTGACTCAGCCCACCCAGAGATTTTCTTGCGCCCTCACGACGTAGTAATTGAAACTACAGAAAATAGTGCAACAGTGCCTGCAAGAATCAGTCGCTTGATTCATTTGGGATGGGAAATTCAGGTAGAATTAACCTTAGATGACGGTCAAGTAGTAAACGCTAATTTGACGAGAGAAAAATTTGATAGCTTGCACTTGCAGCCCCAGCAAAGAGTGTTCGTAAAGCCGAAAGATGCCAAGTCCTTTCCACTTTTTTATTCAATCTGATACCAATTCTTAAAAAAAGACCTAAATTGAGATTGGATACGACATTTCAAGGGACACGGCTTCGTGCCGTGTCCCTAATCTTTTATACTGACAACTGTCGGCTGACTACTTCGCGCTGAGTTAGTCTTTGATTTTACCAACAGCTTTTTTGACTTGTTGTTCAAAGGATGTAGCGTTTGTGTTGGAAGGATTTTTCATTTTTTCAATGTCAGCGTCTCCCTGAACTTCGTTAGGTCCTTTGTTCGCTTTTTCTTGAGTTTCTTCCAAGGACAGTGGTTTTTTCAGTGCAGCTTCTTGAGATGCTTTTTCAATCCCTAAAAGTTGGTCTTCACCTTTGGTGGGGCTGCTGGTAACGGCAAAAGCCGGGAAAGCATTAGAAACAAACATTAAGGCACAAAAACAAACAGCTATTAAAGTGCTAACTAAACGCTTGGTAGGGAAGTTAAAGCTGATAAAAGACATACAAAATTTCTCCGTTTTTAGAAGTTTTGATCGCTAAGATTGTTAACAGGCTGAAGCTCGCTCAAATTCTGCACAATCTTTAACTCAAGTTTGAGGAAAGCCACCGTTGCTCTCTTTCAATTTGAGCTAATATATAATTTTTAGCTGAAAAAGCTGGGATTTGAAATCCTTCTCAGGGAATATTTCTAGATGACTGGCGCGGGTCGCCCGAACACATTTATGTAGAAGGCACTTGTGTAGAATCAAAAAAAATCTATATAAGTGCCTTCGGATGCGCCTCACATATCGGTATCAATGTCAGTAACGGGTTTTATCGTGGGGTGGGGGCGGATTTATTTAGCCTGTTTGCACTGTGAGAGAGCGCTGGAGTGAACCCGCAGAGCGGTTTGTTGAAAATGTTGCAAGATATTGAGATGCGCCCGACTATCCACCCACTGACTAAGGACTAATGACTAATGGCTGCTGCTGTCGCACGGGAACTTGACATTTTGCTAGATAAGTTTTAATTTCTCCTACACTGAGCTGCCCGTAATGCAGCAGGGAAGCCAGCAGTGCAGCTTCTGCTTTGCCCTGTGTCACGGCTTCGTAGATGTGGTGACAGTTGCCGGCGCCGCCGGAAGCAATGACGGGAATTTCGACAATTTCGGCGATGCTTCGGGTTAATTCCAAATCGTAACCGGCTTGAGTGCCGTCTGAGTCCATGCTTGTCACCAGAATTTCGCCAGCGCCGCGCTGTTCGGCTTCTTTGGCCCAGGCGATCGCATCTTTGCCGGTATTTTCTCGCCCTCCGCGCACGTACACGTCCCAACCGGGATTATCCGCATCTTGCCGTTTGCGGGCGTCGATCGCGATTACAATGCACTGATTGCCAAATCGATCGCTCGCTTTGTCAATTAAACTCGGATCGCGCACCGCCGCCGAATTAATACTCACCTTATCAGCGCCCGCCCTCAATAAACTTTTAATGGTGTCTAAGGATTGAATACCGCCGCCCACCGTCAAAGGGATAAATACTCGATCGGCCGTGCGGTACACCACATCAATAATAATGTCCCGGTCTTCGTGAGTCGCGGTAATGTCCAGAAACACCAACTCGTCAGCACCCGCATCATTGTAAACCTGAGCCATTTCTACGGGATCGCCAGCATCCTGAAGGTTGACAAAATTGACACCTTTGACCACGCGACCGGCTTTCACATCCAGACAAGGCAAAATTCTTTTCGACAACATAAAATTCTCGTGTTTCTAATTTATTGACCGCCGCAGCGAGGAAAAGGCTTTGTTGATATCTTCAAAAACATGAAGTTAAGCAACAAATCTTAAAGATACCTTGTGTTTAACAATTATCGGTCTGAGCCGGAGAGCCATTTTTCAGTTTTTTTACGCCCCCTCAACATAAATAAAACTTGGCTCGCAGTGGGAGCCGTGACATTAGGTAGAATATTGGTACACAGTTATATTTTTGGCAAAAAGCAGCAAATTTAACTCCCCAGATACATTTTTGGGGTGAAAAATATGGCACTTTCGCTTATGATCTAACAATAACTACCTTCGCTGGCGATCGAATTGTGGTTCGGCAATCCTGTATGGTTCCGGTGCATCGACGATCGACTAAACAATTTTAGATTTGAGAACGGCAGATTTGAGGTTTTTTAGCAGCAATCTCAGTTATAAGCGGCGCGGTAAAGTTAAAATTTTAAGTTTAAAACCTCAAATCGGTTGACTTGATGTAGTTTCTAGGGCTGTGGTGACTTTGCAAGCCAATCCACATTTGGTACTTCGTACAGAAAAAAGCGGCAATCGCTACTTGCCGCTCTCCGGCAGCAATTGCTGGACAGTAGGGCGGAGCGACGACAATAATTTTGTACTGACCGATCGCTGGATTTCCCGTAATCACGCGATGTTACAGCAAATGGAGACAGGAGAGTTCTACCTGATCGACTTGGGCAGCCGCAACGGTTCCTTTGTCAACGGGCGGCGCGTCAGTATTCCTGTCACTCTCAGAAATGGCGATCGGATTATTTTCGGTCAAACCGAATTGGACTTCTACAACCCAACCGGCGGCCACCGGATAGAGCCAATACACGACACAGACTCTGACGATTTTACGGCGACTTTGACGGTGCGCAGCCTGATTAGCGTCATGGTAATGGACATCCGAGACTTTACTATTTTGACTAGGCAGCTAGACGAAACCCTACTCTCAGAAGTCATCGGCAGTTGGTTCCGCAAAGCAGGACTGATCATTCGCGAACACGGCAGTTGGGTGGACAAATACATCGGCGATGCCATCATGGCCGTCTGGTTCCACAAAACCAGCGGTGTCAGCAGCGAGGAAATGATGCGAATTTGCCAAGCTTTGAGCGAACTGCACCAGGCAACAGACGAACTCAGCAGCCGTTACCCCCTGCCTTTTCCTTTGCGAGTCGGGGCCGGCATCAATACCGGTTATGCAATGGTGGGAAATTCTGGCAGCAGCGACCGATCGGACTATACCGCCTTGGGAGATACTGTAAACGCAGCATTTCGCCTGGAATCTTGCACCAAGCAACTCGGCAAGGATATCGCTGTGGGAGAAACGACCTACAAATACCTGACGCAATTGGGTGCCCAGGACGCTTTCGAGCAGCACACAGTTTCTTTGAAGGGTTACGACACTCCCACCGTGACTTACGGCGGTACTTATGCTGACTTGAACGCTTTTCTCAAAATGAAAGGAAAGAATTCTCGATAGCTAGAAAATTGGGTGGGGGCAAAAATTAACCCTTTAAAATGCCAGTCCGAGCTGTTAATTTGGAGGGTCTTCTAAAAAATTGCCTGCGATGCCTAAATTGGCAGAGGTATCATATATCGTCCGTGATGTCAATACCTTAATGTAAAGTTTATAACAGCCCTCTACGTGTTGCGGATTTATCTGAAAAACTGCATAAGCAAAATGGTAGTCTCTACATAAATGCTGTGTATGAAATTAGGAGACAAAACTTCATGAAACGATTGGGTCGTCTATTGGCAGTATTGGGCTTAGTGCTGGGCTGCTTTGCATGGGCTGGAGACGAAAGCGCGATCGCGGCGACCTTGAGCCGTATCGTCTTGCCATCATCCTCGCTCCTAGCTGTTGAAGCTCCGGTTAGAACCAATCGCGCCGATGACAAGCTTGCCACAGAATACGGCAAAAAACTTGATTTGAACAACAGCGCCGTCCGGGACTTTCGGGACTTTCGAGGGTTGTATCCCACTTTAGCTCGAGTAATTATTAAGAATGCTCCTTACGAAAAAGTTGAGGACGTACTCAACATTTCAGACTTGACGGAAGCTCAGAAAAAAGTGCTGCAAGCTAACCTGGACAAATTCACCGTAACTGATGTTGAATCAGTCTTTATTGAAGGAGACACCAGATTAAATAATGGTCTCTACGACTAGGTAGCAGCGGGCCTCATTTAAAGGCAGAAGTCATTTGGCAGAAGGCATTCGGTAGAAAGAAAAGATTTTTTTTCTAGAGGCTGATGACTTCTGCCTTTAATTTATCAAAACTTACTTTCAACCACTATTCGGAAAAAGCCTGCCAAAATTCCCTAGATTGAAATAAGCGGGTTCCCCAGATTCATCTGTATACTCAATTCTTTAATCTAAAATCTAAAATATAGACTCGATCGACAGACATTAGTTCTACTCCCCAGATTCATCTGTGGAGTCAATTCTAAAATCTAAAATCTAAAATCTAAAATCGACTGGCGGCAGACTTATGACTGACAAATTTGACGTATTGGTAATAGGTGCTGGCGCGGCCGGTTTGTACACGGCACTTTGCCTGCCAGAGCATTTGCAGGTGGGCTTGATCAATAAAAATACCCTGCCTGTTTCTGCTAGTGATTGGGCTCAAGGAGGGATTGCCGCGGCGATCGCCCCTGAAGATTCAGCAGCACTTCACATTCAGGATACACTGGCTGCGGGAGCCGGTCTTTGCGATTTGGAGGCGGTGAAATTTTTAGTCGAAGAAGCTTCAGCTTGCATTGACTCCCTCGTGAAAATGGGCGTTGCATTCGATCGCACCGGCCCAGATTTAGCCCTCACCCTAGAAGCCGCCCACTCCCGCCGCCGAGTTCTCCACGCCGCCGACACTACGGGCAAAGCCGTTATCAGTACGCTGACAGCAAAAGTATTGAACCGCAAAAACATTCAACTCGTATCTCCTGCCTTTGCTTTGAGTCTGTGGCTAGACGAAACCGGGCGCTGTCAGGGGATTAGCTCGATTTGCGGTTCGCGAGTCAAGTGGCTGCGGGCCCAGGCAGTGGTGCTGGCAACAGGCGGCGGCGGCCAGGTTTTTGCTCAAACGACCAATCCGTCGGTAAGTACCGGGGACGGGGTAGCAATTGCTTGGCGCGCCGGGGCGCTGCTGCGAGATTTAGAATTTGTGCAGTTTCACCCGACGGCGCTGAGCACTGCGGGCGCGCCTCGGTTTCTCCTTAGCGAAGCGGTGCGGGGAGAAGGAGCTCATTTGGTTGACAGTAAAGGATATCGCTTTGCTTTTGACTCTCACCCCAGCGGGGAACTCGCCCCTCGGGATGTTGTCAGCCGCGCTATTTTCCGCCACTTGCAGAAGACGGGAGAGCCTCATGTTTGGCTGGATATGCGCCCGATTGCTGTCGATCGACTGCGCTACAGGTTTCCGAATATTATTCAAGTGTGCGCTGATTGGGGAATTGATATTTTTTCCGAACCGGTGCCGGTGACGCCCGCTGCCCATTACTGGATGGGAGGGATTGTGGCTGACAAATTTAACCAAACGTCGATTCCGGGTTTGTACGCGGTGGGAGAAACTGCGAGCACGGGGGTACACGGCGCTAACCGATTGGCGAGCAATTCGCTGCTGGAGTGTCTGGTTTTTGGGGCGCAGATGGGACTTTTGCAGCTAGAAGGTGGAAGGCCCGAGGCATTCGCAGATCAGTTTGAGGCGGGGGAAATCTTAGAAAAATCGATTTCTGAAAAGGACATTGAGGCGATAGAAAAGTTGCGGGTCGAATTGCCGAATTTGGTGTGGCAGAGTGCGGGAATTTGCCGGGGACAACGCGATTTGGAAAGTGCGATCGTCCAAGTTGAGATTTGGCGGCAAGAATTTGCCTCGTTGCCTTTGAGTCAAACGCTTGATAATTTGCAGCCCGGACAAATTATTGATTTTTCGCCTGCTGATGCGGAGAATAGCTCGATTTTGCGAAATTGGGGAGAAGTTGGCAATTTATTGGATATCGGCTACTTAATTGTCAAAAGTGCTGCGTTTCGCACGGAAAGCCGCGGCGGTCACTACCGGGTGGACTATCCTCTCACAGATCCGGATTGGTGCACGCACACCTTAATTCACTACTGCAATTGGTACAAATCTGCTGCTCGATCGGGGCGAATAGAAGATTGAAAAATGGGGGTCAGCGCGTCCCCGTACCGTCACTTTTGGGGTTCCCGTTCGGGGCTGGTTCGTATTTTTGGTAAGTTGCAAACCTAGATGTTGGTGTAACTGTCCCAACTGTGGAGGTCGATCGATCTTTGGTTAAGTTGGTAGTGGAGTTGCTGGCAAGTCGAGCCGCATTTGCGGTCCCGACTGTATTTACTTGCAGGCAGGCAGCCAGAGTTGCCGTTGTTGTGAGCTTAATCAAAGTACGCATATTATTCACAGCCTTATTCAAATCACCGAAGTAGATGCACGTCCCTACCGCCTATTATATCTATCAATTTCCGTAGTTCCACTGATATATTTACATTTTCTTTAATTAACTTTCATAAGTTTACGTAAAATGGTTTAATTTAAGGCTTTTTGACGATTATAATTGGGTTTCCAGTATCAGGTTTTGATTTTTTTAATAATTTGTAACATTTAGATGAAACGGCAATTTGCTGTAAAAATTTTCATATTTTTGTAAGTCTATCTAATGACAGATGACAGGCTATACGAGTTAAGACTATACATTTCAATTTTTTGGACATTTTTTTGAACGGTTTCAAAAAGTTTACATGGCTTACGGTTTCAGGAGCTGTTTTTTCAAAGCTAGCTGCACATCGGACATATTAAAATAATATCACCCCACGACTGAATCAGGGTTTGAGGTCTAAAACTCGCTCAAATTTTGTCCGAATTATTGAGAATTTTAAATTAAAAAATTGAATAATTAGGAATGACTGATGAAGATCGTGGTTTGGAGTTTACCTACAGTAGCATTATTGTTTTAAAGTGGTATTAATTAAAAAATTGATATTGATTTTTTCCGCATTCCTTAGCACGATACATCGCAACATCGGCATTCTTGACTAAAATGTCTGGCTCTGAACCGTCAATGGGATATAAACTAATGCCAAT
This sequence comes from Microcoleus sp. MOSTC5, assembly GCF_036701825.1. Classification (NCBI taxonomy): domain Bacteria; kingdom Bacillati; phylum Cyanobacteriota; class Cyanophyceae; order Oscillatoriales; family Microcoleaceae; genus Microcoleus; species Microcoleus sp. MOSTC5. The sequence goes on from NZ_JAUBRK010000035.1 coordinate 39,072, forward strand.
ACTTGTAGTTACAGAAACGGTATGTTCTTCTAAAATGAAAGGCTGCACGATGGCGTAGCAAATTTTTTCAGCTACTTTCGCAGCTTCCTCGCGACCTGGAATTGCGGGCAGAATGACTGTGAACTCGTCGCCGCCCAGCCGCGCAATAGTATCGCTGCCGCGCAAGGATTTTTTGAGCCGACTGGCAAAAGTTTTTAACAGCAAATCGCCCACATTGTGTCCGAGAGTGTCGTTGATTGACTTAAATCCATCTAAATCTAAAAATAGTAAAGCTACCAATTCCTGATTGCTGGAGGCTTTTTCGAGAGACTGATGCAAGCATTCGTAAAACATTTTGCGGTTGGGCAAACCCGTGAGAGCATCGTGATCGGCTTGGTGGCTGAGTTCAGCATTTTTTCGTTCTAGGGCATTTTCCCGGAGTTGGCGCTCGGTAATATCTCTGATTGCTCCGACTAAAAATAGGTTGCCGGCAGCATCTTTATGCAGGGATCTTTTAGTCGCAATCAGATGCGTAATTCCGTGAGCGTCAGTAAAATATTCTTCATTTTCTCGCGGCTGGTGAGTTTGAAATACTAATTCGTCTTGCTGCCAAAATATCTCGGCTTCAGCTTGCGGAAATAAATCGTAATCAGTGCGGCAGGTTAAAATTTCTAAAGGATAGCCGATAAAGCGACAATATGCCTGATTCAAAACAAGGCAGCGGTGATTTCGATCTTTTACAAAAATGGGGTCGGGAATTGTATCGATTAGCGATTGTAAAAATTCTTTAGACCGTTTTAATTCTTCTTGCAAGTGAGCCAGATAACCCACAACTGCGGCACCAGAACCCACAAGACTGAGGATTGGAGGAATTAACGGCAGCCACCAACCAGCTAAAAAAGCTAAGTATAAACAGGCACTCAAACCGAGACTGATACTTGACAAAAAGTAAACCGATCGACGCAGCGATCGCAAATTCCAACTCACACTTGCTCCCGCCCAAGACCAGAGTAAAATCCACAGCAACTCGGCAACCTCTGGCCAGACATTGATCCCCCCGCGCCCGTCGAGGGCTGCACTTAAAATTTGGCTCAAGAAATGAGCCTGAAGCTCGACTCCCGGTATTTGCTGGGGAGGAGCAAACCAACCCGAGCTGTAAGAATTTTGGTAAAAGTCTCTGAGGCTGGGGGCAGTTGAGCCGATCAAGACAGCGCGCGATCGCACAAAATCAGCGGGTACTTTGCCAGAAAGCACGTCGCTCATCGATGCAGTGCGGAAACGGCCTCGCGCGCCGCGCAGGTTGGCCAAAATTTGATAGCCGCGGCTGTCCGCTCTAACGTAAGCACCGTCGTTAGGTTGAAAAGGCTGAAAAACTCCCTTACCTAACTGCAAGTATTGAGGATTGACTGTTGCTGGTTGAGGGAAAATTTTTTCGCTTTCGAGGTAACGCAAAGCCAGTGTCAGCGCTAAACTTTCATGAGTTTCGCTGTCTCCGGGCCAAGAATAGAGCAAAGTTCGGCGCACTTTTGAGTCAGCGTCGATGACAACGTTGTTGAAACCGATTTGATCGAGCTTGTCAAGTACCGGAGGCGGCAGAACTCCGAACCTGGCTTCGTCTGGCATCAACTCAATGCCGATTAAGTTGGGAATAGTTTTAAAAGTGTTGAGCAATTCGGCGTTACCCGGTTGAGTTGGCAAATCTCGGTAAACGTCGAGGCCGATCGCCCGCGGCTTGCCAGCGTGCAATTTTTTCAGCAATTGGGCCAATACAGCATCGGAAATTGGGTAGCCGTATTTTTGCAAGTCAGCTTCCTTAATTTCTACAATGACGATGCGCGAGTCAATTGGTTCGGCCGGCCGCCAGCGCACAAAGTAGTCGAAAGCAGCCCATTCCCACACCTGAAAAAAGCCGAAGCAGCGCATTACAATGACCGTACCAGCAACGGCACTCGCAGTAATCAATACTCGGCGTTCTCGATCGAGCCATTTTTTGAGAGTTTTTAGCATATTTTCGGGATTTTTGCCTCGCTCTTCGAGCATCTAAGCTACTACTACATATAGCTTTTAGATCTCCGGGACTATCGGCTCAGTCGATTTTAGATTTTATTTTTTATTTTTTAGATTATCCAATTTTTTGATTTTTCGGTGCGGGCGAGTCGATTTTAGATTTTATTTTTTATTTTTCGTTGCGATCGGGCTGCAACAACATAAACCGGGTTGCTCAACCAAAATATATGATTTCAACAATGAGTCTGGAAGCAGAAATCCGGTTTCTTGAGTTTTTGTGTATAGCAGATGTTGAAGGCCCTTAGGCTCCGCGAGCGGGCAAGTCGCGGTTCGTGAGCGAAGTCGAAGGACAGGGTAAAAAGAAGGAAGAAGGAAGATCGAAGTTGCTATCAACGGCAATGGTTTCAGCAATTAAGAACTTTCTCAACGTCGGGCACAGTTGCTATAGAGGTTCTTGGGTAGATGAGGTACATAATCACACTTAAAAACTAAAAAGCTTAGCAACACTGGTTTCGGCGTATTTGATTTTTGCGATCGCCGCTATCTACCTAGTTTTTACTAATTTTTTATTGATTATAGAGGCGAAATTTTAGGTTAATTTCGCAGCACGAGACAACTATCAACTAAGCTAAAAATCAGGATATTTCCTGGCAATAAACCTAAAATCTGCCATCTATAATCTCAAACTTTTTCTATCAGTTTTGAAAGTTGCGCGGGCCGGTGTAACCCGATAAGTCCGCGAGTTTCTCCAAAGATTGCGTCCCGGAATAAAACTGACCTTTAATCTCCCAAGTAGGGAAACCTTTAATATTCGCAGCAGCAGCTTGGCAAATTTCAGCGCGGGAATTTTGCCCCTTGGGATCGCATTCAACGTAATCGATTATCGCAGCACCTTCTTTACCAAAAAGCATTTTTTGGTCGTGGCAGTGGGGACACCAGTAAGCGCTGTATTGTTTCGCCCCGATTTGTCTGAGGTGGCGGGCCAAAGCAAGTTGTGCCGGGCCGGAGGTTGTAGTGACGGCAGGGGGTACAATTCCGGGGGTAGAGACAGAAGCAGCAGGTGAGTTGACACTGTTATAAAGTCCCAAGGCGCCGATCGAACTCACCATTGCCACCAAAATGCCTGTAAATACCAACTGTCCGATATCTTCCCACTCGCGCCCGACTAGCACCAGCACAAACAGCGACAGTGAAAATACGGCGGAACTGATGCAATAAATGCACAGTTCCTGAATTTCAAAAGCCATCAAATAAATCAAATAGCTGCTGAAAATTACCATCGCAGCGGTGATGATAAATAGCGCTTGCCAAGTTTTGTTTTCTAGTTGAGAGTGCAGTCCTTTATTGGTGTTGGGATTGACGGCTTTGGGAGCCAATGCCAGGATTGCTATGCTCAGGTAAGCCAGACAGCCTAACAAACTTAAAGGCACTGTGCCAAAGACTGTAGCATAGGGACTGTTGAGAACTTTGTCGCAGCCGCTGGTGGGACAAATGACCGAGCCTGTCGTGAATTTAGCGATCGTGAGATAGGCCGTTTCTACGACGCCGATGGCTGCGATCGCTCCTATCACAGTCCTAGACCAGCGATGAATCCAAGGGGTTGAACGTCGGCGAATCATTTTTTGATTTGGTAATTGGTAATTGGGACGTTGAAAGAAGAAGGAAGTTGGGCAACGAGCAATGTACGGGATTTAACAAATTAAACGGATGGATATTGAAGGAAAAAGTCAAAATTCAGAAGTCAGAAGTCAGAGCAAAAAAAAGAGCTATCCGTGTATATGTGACTTCCGTGCCGTGAATCAAGGGAATTGATAATTTGACATTGGTGATTGGGAATTGATAATTGATAATTGGGAATAGATAATTGGTGCTTTATTTCACTATTAGGTCTTTGTTTTCAGCTATTACCGATTACCGATTACCGATTACCCCTTCCCATTTTACGTTTTACTTTTGACTTTGCCCGGTTCCGGTGTTGGCCCTCTTGAGCCATTAGCGTCTCTGTTTTCCTGTTCGCGTTCTTTCTGTGACAAGCTGCGGCGGGCGGCTTCTACAAACTGACTAACGCGGATCGGATCGATCGGCTGCTCGATGCGGCCGTTTCGCTTCAGGGAACTGGATACAATTACGCCGTCAGCCGCCTGCATGAGGGTGGAAATGTTCTCCCACGAGGCGCCGCTGCCGATGAAAACTGGAATTCCCGCCGCTGCTGCACTCGCGAGTTCTAAGTCTTCGAGATTGGGAGGGCTGCCAGTTGTCCAGCCGGAAAGGATCACGGCGTCGGCTAAAGCGCGCCCGATCGTCTCTTGGACGGCTGTGGTCAAGTTGGGGCTGCCTAAAGGTCGCCCGTGCTTGACTAACACGTCTGCTAGTATTTTGACATCGCTGCCCAATTCCCGGCGGTAGCGCAGTAGCTGGTGAGCTTGGCCTTCAATTAAGCCTTGGTCTGTAGCCATGATGCCGTTGAGGACGTTGACACGGATGAATTGAGCACCACTGCAGGAGGCGATGGCGATCGCGCTGTGGGCGTCGTTTCGCAGCACGTTAACGCCGATCGGCAGCGTCACGAGATTTGTTAGCCTCTCGACTACCAGAGTCATGGCACTTACCACAGCCGGGTCTACGCTGTCTTTGGCAAAAGGAGCGTCGAAAAAGTTCTCGACTATGATACCGTTTGCGCCACCAGAAGCCAGCGCTGTAGCCTCTTGCTCGGCTCTTCCGATAATAGCTTTGAGGTTTCCGCCCCAGCGGGGAGAAGTTGGCAGAGGCTGTAAATGTACGACACCGATTATGGGATTCGGCGTTTTGAATATTTGTTTTAAGTCCACGGATTTTCCTGAAACCACCAAGTTCACTGACGGCTGACGGCGGATTTTGACGGTATATTCTAGAATTCTATATCCACGGGGGCGATTCGGTTGAGTTAATCGGGCGGCCAAGTGCCTCAAACCCCTAAGCCATAACATTTTAGATTTTAGATTTTAGATTTTAGATTTTCCAAGGGCGACCTACTGATTTCACTCAAAGACGGATACTTGCTTCAAGACAGGAATCCTGTAAAGCAAAAAAGTTGAGATTTTAGGGAGATATCCCAGATTCATCTGTGGAGTGAATGCTTTAATCTTTAATCTAAAATCGACTGGCCACAATCGGGTTTGAGAGCTTGAGTGCAGTTGCATTCTTTTTTATACCTTGGTGTCGGCAGGGGTTTTTCCTTCTCTATCGAGGTTAAGTGGTGAAAGTTGTTCTCATAATTTTGGCTGCCATCTCCGGATTGTGGGCAGCAATCGAAGTGCTGCTGCGGGTGCTGCTGGGTTTTGGCAATCCCTTGATTTACATTGCCGATGCCGAGTGCGGCTATTTGTTGGCGCCCAACCAGAAGGTGCGCCGCTTGGGCAACCGGATTGAGATTAACGAGTATTCGATGCGTACCGGAGCGATCGCCCCGATACCCCCTCCAGAAACTCTGCGTGTCTTGCTGTTGGGAGATTCTGTCGCCAACGGCGGTTGGTGGACACATCAGACCAATACGATCTCGGAAATTATGACTCGGCAGTTGAGACTGCAAGTACAGAATCTGGCGAGCGATGCACAATTAGCTTCAAAAGTCAACTATTCAGATTTTGAAGTTCTCAACGCCTCAGCCAATTCTTGGGGGCCGAGGAATCAACTTGCTTACGCCAAGCGGTTCGGTGTTTTTGGGGCCAAGGCTTTGGTGTTGCTGCTCAATACGGACGATTTGTTTGCATCCGCTCCCTGTGGGGAGGTTGTGGGCCGCGATCGCTCTTACCCGGATCGCAAACCCCGATCGGCCACACTAGATTTATTGAGCCGCTATCTGTTACCTGCAGTGCCGGCTCGCCAATTAGCAGCACCCGGAGCTCAAAGCCCAGATGTAGTCGGCTGCAACTTAGAAGCTATTCGCCAAATCCAGAAAATAGCTATATCCGCCAACGTCCGGTTTTTGCTTGCGGTGACGCCCAAGCTGGGCGAATTCGGCGACCTGGGCCCTCGCGACTGGGAAGTCAAGGCTAGAGAGCGTCTCGCCGAACTCGTGGAAACAGAGAAAATTACTTACATAGATTTTCTTCCCATTTTCAATTGTGCGGCGCAAATTCCAACTTTGTATCGAGACAGCATTCACCTGAGTCCTCAAGGAAATCAGCTAGTGAGCAAAACCATCAGTCGTCAAATAGTCGCTCTTTTTTGGCACAAATCGTGATTTAACCCCAAAACGGATACTTGCCCCCGAATTAGATTGTGGAGAGCAAAAAAATTTAAACCTTAGTCCAAGCCCCCAAATTCATCTGTGGAGTCAATCTCTAATCTGCAATCTCAAATCTCAAATCGACAGTTTAATCCCCCAATGGGGATATCGAGTCAATCTAAAATCTAAAATCTACAGTCTCGAATCGACAAATCAAGCCCCCAGATAGATCTGTGGAGTCAATCTAAAATCTAAAATCTACAATCTCAAATCGACTGACATCGAATCCGGTTGCATGGGAACAGTTACTGTCTTCAACGAACAACAAACCCAAACTGTAAAAGCACCCGGAAACGACACGATTTGTCTCGATTTAGCTAACTTGCAAAGTAGACTCTAGCTCTTTGGGATACCAAGCTTGACCGTCGAGAGCCATTTGCTCGATCGAACTCGCAAGCCGCAGAGCTTTGAGAGCTTGTTCTCCTCCCACAGAAGGCTGATTTCCACCCCGCACGCAATTAATAAAATGCTCCAACTCTGCGTGGAGCGGTTCAATATTGCTGGTGTAAACTTTCTCGATCAACCCATCTTGACGGTAAAGCACCTGACCGTAATCCGTCACGTAATTGGCGGTTGTTTGTCGGTGAATCAAGATTTCGTTGTTGAGAAAATCTGCCTCTGTCAGAGAATTTTTGCAGTGAGCCACGATTGAACGGAGTTTGCGGTGCGTCACCTTACTAGCAGTCAAGGTGGCGACAATGCCGTTAGCAAAGTTCAGCGTCGCTGTCACGTAGTCTAAATAACCTGAATCTGAGGCCCTGCTGCCGCTGGCCGTCAGCTTCACCACTTGGGAATCTGCCAATTCCAGGAGCAAGTCAATGTCGTGGATCATTAAATCCAAAACTACCGATACGTCGTTAGCCCGCTGGGAATAAGGACTCATCCGGTGAGCTTCCAATGCCAGTAACTCTTCAGTTTTCAGCACTTTGCCGAGTTCCTGAAAAGCTGGATTGAAGCGCTCGATGTGACCCACTTGCAAAATCCGGTGGGCCTCAGCAGCCGCGTTGACCAAAGATTCGGCTTCGGCAATGCTAGCCGCGATCGGCTTTTCAATTAAAACGTGAACTCCCGCTTGGAGACAAGACATCCCCACAGCGTGGTGCAGGCGAGTTGGAACGGCGACGCAAACTGCATCTACGTGGGCGAGCAAATCCCGGTAGTCTTCAAAGAAGCGAACCCGGTATTTGCTTGCTACATCTATTCCCCGCTCTACATTTATGTCTGCAACACCCACGAGTTCGATATCTTTTAGCAAGCTCAGAACTCGCGTGTGGTGCTGGCCCATATTGCCAACCCCAATCACCCCAATGCGGAGGGGTTCAGGTTGACTTCGCTGGGCGAAAACGTTTGCGTATCCCAATGACATCCTATCTAGCACTCCTGGATTCTCCTCCACCACCACAGGAATCAAGCCCCTTGGCTTCCCTCAGCTACTCACAGCCATCCAGATAGTACCACAGTCAAACTATTTGTGAAGAATTTCTAAGTTCAGTTTTAGGATTATAACGTCAGGCAATTAAACAGAAGCTACTCATACACAAGGGCAGAATACCGGGTAAAATCTGTGGAAATTACGTATTGACAAAATTTATTAAGTATGCAAACAAAGCTGGGCGATCGTCTGCAGCATCGCAACAACATAAACCCGTCGGAATATTTGGCGGTTACGAGCAAACATTTTTCTGGTTTCGGTTCAAAAGTAATAGTGAAAATCATAAATTATACAAATATTACAGGTGCCGCATCAGTATTACTTCGGTTATTTACATTTGGCAATCTTTGAATTATAAAAAATTGACGTTAACAATGCGGATAATTACGGGCGATCGCTCACTCAAATAAATTACAATTACGTAACGCCTAATAAAGAAAAGAATGAGTCAAAAACAAAGGCCGAGATTAGGAAGCGCGATCGCTACGACAATTTTAAGTTTGTGTTCATCTGTGTTATTGGTAGAAGTAGACAAAGCACAAGCCGCCTTACTAACCTACACTTTCGATGCGGGCAATGCCTTCTATTCCCCCCCTGGGTCTAGAAGTTTTTTGAAGGTGGATAACTCCTCCCTTACAGGAATAGGAATTGAAGAAATTGCGATTTCCGAGGGAAGATTCTACGGTTACACTTTCCGAACAAGCAAAGAATACCAGGATTTGGCAGGGGTTACAGCTTTCTTTTATGAAGGGGATTTTCGCGGACTGAATACAAGCGGCGGCGACGATTGGATCACAGAAGTAAGCTATCAAGATCCAGGCGAACCGCCTGTATGGTTTATACTGGACAGCAGGATATCTTGGTTTATCGAGACATTCCCTGTGCCTTATTTGGATGCACCGCCGGTCTCTGCGTTTTTTGGGTATTACGAGCAATATACGACCAACCGCGACGGTAGAACAGAGCGAACCGATAGAAATTTCTACAATGGCGAGTTTTCTTACACTCTAGTGGATACCGAAGCCGAACCAGTTCCCGAACCTCTCACTGCTGGGGGGACAGCTTTAGCATTGGCAGGTTTAACCTGGTTAAAACACAAGAAAAAAATGGCAGCTTGAGGTGCGATCGCACTTCAACAATTAATCGCTCAGCAGTCACTTTTCAGAAAATATTCGAGTTGCAAAATTTTGCGATCGATTCGGAGACAGAGCCCTGGCTTTCAAAATCGCGGCTACCAAAAACGCATAGGACAAAACTCCCACCAAAGCCAGCAAAAGTACGCTGGCTGCTCCTGACGCATTCCACAAAGCGTGAAGTGCGGAAGCACTGAAATAACCTACGCCCAAAATTTGCCAGCGCTTTCTGGGTTTGAGGGCGCTCAAACCGATAAAATATCCCAAATAGCCGCTGTAAGCCATGTGTCCGGCGGCGGAACCCAAAATGCGGGGAATTAGCAACTGCAATCCTACTAATTGTCCGGCTTCTGGGCCTGCTTGCAGGGTGACATTTTGGATGACATTGGGAACGTACTGTCCCAGAGTTTCTAACAGTGTAAAGCCGACTGCGGAGGCACTTCCTAACAGAATGCCGTCTAAAGGTTCCCAAACGCCGACTCGATCGCGCCACGGATTTTTTAGCCAATTTCCCAGCAACATCGCTCCCAAAACGGGCAGGGCTTTCAGCAATTCTTCCATCAGACCCGCCCCGAAAAACATTCTGGTCAAAAAAGGCAAAAAACTGATTGCTTCGCCTTCGGCTGGCAGGCGGCCGGGCAAAATTTCTCTAAATACTAATATAAATCCAATCAATAGGGGGCTGATCACAATCAGGACTGTAGCTAAAGCCGAACCAAGCAATACCCACCACGGTTTGTGTTTGCCGCACAGTTGATAGATAAAGTAGTAAGCCGCACCGGCGAGGTAAGCTGACAGCAACAAGTTGAATGCTGCAGAATTTCCAACGGCGACAAACATCGACACGACAACAATAACTGTGGCAATACCTGGATATAAGTAAGCTTTTTGGCTTAATTGTTTGCCCGTCGAGGCGATCGGGAATAATTGAGTTAAAGTGAGAGTGTCTTTTTCACTAGCAGCAAAATTGCCACTTTTTGCTGGGAACTCAGGTTTAGTTGGGTAAGGGGTTAGGGGAGATTCAAATATGAATTCAGGGCCGTCAAGCCCGAGACTGATGCGATCGCCTGTTTCTAAAGTTTGGCAACCTTGCAGCTTTTTCCCGTTGATATAAGTTCCGTTAGCGCTGTTGAGGTCGCAAATTTCCCATCTCGTCAAAGTACCCTGAGTCAGCGGACGGATTGCGGCGTGGCGGCGGGAAACCATGCCGTGGGCGATCGACTCTAAAGTTATTTGACAATTTCGATCGCGTCCGATCGCCACTTCCCCATCTTCAGAAAGTTGGTACTTGGACGCTGGCGCTCCCGCAGCGCCTTTAGCGGGCACTTGTCGCAGAAATCCGATTTCATTTGTCATGAGTTATGAGTCATTAGTCCTCAGTCATTAGTCATTGGTCATGAGCTCGCAAGCTGTTAGCTGATGTTATTTTTGGGCAGTCTTTATTCCACAGTTATTGGTTGTTAGCTGCTGACTAATGACTAATGACTAATGACTAATAACTGCTGACTAATGACTAATAACTAATGACTCTGCTTATAGATTGGCTCTGGCATCCTGAACGGCTGCATAGAAAAATATGCCTGTTAGCGGTACGCTGAGGGCGAGGATGATCCCGGTGACTAAATTGCCGAGTTGAGCTTCTCCCGAAGATAGCTCAAAGATGGAGCCGACTGCTGCGATCGCGGCGATACACGAAAGAGCTAACAATAAACTACTTTTAGGAGTTCCTGCCATCATACTGACTTTACTGCCTTTGGCGAAAATTTGTGCTTGACTAATTCTTCAGTTAGTGCGAGCTTGTTTTCTACTCTGTCTACAAACAGCACTCCGTTGAGGTGATCCATTTCGTGCTGAATTGCCCTAGACAGTAACTCTGTTGCTATCAGGGTTTGCGGGCGACCGTATTCGTCGCGGTAGGACACTTCAATGACTTCTGGGCGTTTGACTTCTAAATAAACTCCCGGAATGCTCAAACACCCTTCTTGCAAAATGCAGACATCGCTGCTGCTAGCCTTGATGGTGGGGTTGATCAACACCATGGGGGGTGTGGCGGGGTTTTCCGGGTCGCAGTCGAGCACGATTACTTGTTTGTTGACTCCGACTTGGGGGGCGGCCAAACCGATGCCATCAGCACTGTACATGGTTTGCAGCATTTCTCGGACTAGCTGCCGAATTTCTGCATCGACGCTTTTGACGCGCTTCGCTGGCTGCCGCAGGACGCGATCGCCTAATGTGTGTATGGTTAGGGGCGGTTTTTCTAACTTTTTCTTTTCAACCAAAACCTGAGCCGTCATAAAACCTCGCGGGATGTTTGGAAACCCCAACGAAAGCTGTTGGGGAATGAAATTGGAACCAATACTATTATTTCCAATCTTAATTATAGTTTTAAGTAGCCATGACTGGAAACGCACCAAACCAAAGGCCGGTTATTTCTCTGGGCCTTTCGCCTGTTTTAGTGGCGGTAGAGCTTTTAGCTGCGATCGCGATTTTGCTGGCTGTTTTACTCATCGTACAGTTTTGGGCGGTTTTGCCCGATCGAATTCCGATTCATTTCGGCTTGGAGGGGCCGGCTGATGCTTGGGGCGACAAGGTGACGATTTGGATCGTGCCCGCGGTGGCTGCCATTATTTTTGCGGTTTTAACTGCGGTATCGCGCTATCCGCATACTTTTAATTATCCCGTACCAATTACTTCTGAGAACGCTCGCCGGCAATATCTGTTGGGGCGAGGCCTTTTGGTTTGGCTGAAGGCGGAGATTTGCTGGCTGTTGGCGTTTGTGGTTCGGCAGCAAATTCTTGTCGCTTTGGGCAATGCTCAAAGGTTTAGTATCGAGGTACTTTTAGGGTTAGTTGTTTTGATGTTTGGGACGGTTGGGGTGTATTTGCTCAAGGCTTATTCTGCTCGCTAGAGGTAGGGCAAAAAACTTACATATACCCAAACAACAAGTTTTTTGATAGATTTTTTTAAACGCAGTTAATAATATATAACCGCTCAAGAATAAAGAAAATTACTTTGTAATGAGGAATTTATTCAGCAATTTTTTATGAGGAATTCAGTCCTCACTACAAACATTTTTGATGGCTGGTAATTGACTGGAGATGATAGGAGTCACAGGCGAGAGGTTTGTGCTGCGGTAAACACCGATCGACTAACCCATCAGATATGTTTGCTGATTGTTCATCGGCAATACTCGCAACCGTCGATTTTTCAAATCAGGTTCTAAGCCTAGTTCTTCCATTGGAATCACGCCCAGCAAAACAGCAGTAACGCCTTCGGGTAACTCTAAACAATCAAATCTCCCTTCTCTCCCCTCTACAATAATTTGAGCGTCGGCAAAAATTCGACCCTTTTTTATGCCCGCTGATGTTTCTACATCTCTTTCTCCTACTTGTATTAAGCCTAACTGGCTAATAATGCGAGCTGGCAAAGAAAGCAAAGTTGCTCCGGTATCGACAACAACGTTATCGAGCATAACAGAACGAACTTCCTCAGCAGAAATAAATCCCCGTTCAGCCATAACTCGATCGATGCGATTCGTGACGGTGATTGTAGTGATTACTTGACCCATTTGTTTTGCTTGCAGATTGGGGAGTACCAGGGTCATAGTATGTTACCTCTTTGAGTGTAATTAGTGGATATTTCTATGGTAATACTATCTAGAATCCTCCTTGGTTAGTTAAAATCGTTTTAGTGACCGGCCAAAATTAGAATTTGCCTCAACGCATGACACCAGAAAACAACTCTTCTCAACCCAATCGCCCTGAATCGAACGTGACTGTAGAAAGTCAGAACGGTGCGAGCCCTACTGTGCCACCAGAATCAGGGACAATCGTCGCTACTGCTGAACCCGAAAAACCGGTGCCGCCGCCTGCAACTCGCAAGGTTTTATTGCCGCAGCAGCCGGAACAAACGACTATTGAAAAGTCGGCGTCGGCGCTGACGCTGGGGTTGATCGCAGCGATGATTTTTGGGCTGGCCAATGACAACATTTGGCTGGGCTTAATTGGTGCCGTCGGTGCGATCGGCATATCGCTGCGGCTGATGTGGCCGAGTTGGGGCAAAATCTGGGCGCAGGTAATTCCGCCGACTTGGCGCACGCTGATCGTCGCCTGCTTCGGGCTTTTAGCTGGGATTGTGGGCTTGCTAATGCTCAGCGGTACTAATACTGAACCGGGAAGCCGCAACATCCAAATCAACTGGGACGCCATCGGCGCTCTCGGCGAGTTGATCGGCGCTTTGGGCCAAATTTTAATCGCGATTTTGGGCGTTTACGTGGCTTGGCGGCAGTACGTGATCTCGAAAGATTTGACGATTCAGCAAAACAGAATTACGCAGCAGCAAACGATCGATGCTTATTTTCAAGGGGTTTCCGACTTAGCCCTTGACGAACAAGGGTTTTTGGAAGACTGGCCGCAGGAAAGGGCGATCGCAGAAGGCCGCACCGCTGCGATTATGAGCAGTGTAGATGCTGAAGGTAAAGCTAAAATTCTGCGGTTTTTGTCGCAGTCTAGATTGGTTACTCCTCTGAAGCGCGATCGGCTTTTAGGCCGCCCCATCCTTGACGGGGACGGCGGCTACGCTGAAGACAGAGATCACGGTATCCGCGTTATCGATCTCAATGTCATGTTAGCGGGTGCTGACCTGGCTGGCACCGATTTGCGGTGGACGGATTTGAGCGAAGCCAACCTCGTCCGTGCCAATCTCAGCAAGTGCGATTTAGTCAAAGCCAACCTCTCGCGCGCTGTCTTGTACGACGCCAACCTCGCTCGCGCCGACATGAGAGCGGCCGCATTGTTCTACGGCTCGGCAGAAATTGCATCCCCCCGCAGCCGTACCCAATTTCCCAACTATCAAACGGGCGAACATACCGGCGCTGTGGTTGAACGTGCTGATTTCACCGCTGTCAAGCGGCTGTCGGAGGAGCAGCGCTATTACTGCTGCGCTTGGTGTGGCTCGAAGTCGAGAGAGACTATTCCCGGCGGCTGCGAAGGGATTCCCAATAAACTCGGACGTTAAAATTAGCAGTACCGCTGTACTTACGTATATATTTGGCGAGCACTCGGCAGCGGACTATACTTTAATTTTAAATCTAGAGTCTTGCGCTGTTTTAGCCATGACAAATAATGATTTAGGGCTAGAAGTAATTCCGCACCGTCCGCGCTCCAAAAGCAGGGACGGGTTAATTTTTGTAAGTTCTATGTGGTTTCTGAGCCGATCGGTAATTGCGATCGGGATGCAGGTAATTGCTCCTTTAGTCTGCCAGAACCCGCCAGTGTACAATTGGCCGCCTCTGGGTTTTGTCAGTGGCTTCCTTCCCACAAGTGGCTGGGAACTCTTTTCGCACTGGGACGGTAAATGGTACGTCCAAATCGCTAATTTAGGCTACAGCTATGCAGATGACGGGCAGCACCATTCTGTGGCTTTTTATCCCCTGTTTCCTTTGCTGATGCGTGGGTTGACGACTCTGGGAATGCAAGTGGAATTAGCAGGGGTACTCATCAATAGTTTGGCCTTTCTGGGTGCCTTAGTGCTGGTCTACTTTTGGGTGGAGGAGCGATACGATGCTGGTGCAGCAAGGCGGACAACTGCTGTGCTAGCTTGGTGTCCGTTCTCACTATTTTGCACTGTCATATACACAGAAGGATTGTTTTTGTTCCTGACAGCATCGGCTTTACGAGCTTTTGAGAGGGGCGAGTATATTTGGGCGGCTTTGTGGGGAGCTTTGACGACTGCTACTAGAGGGCCAGGAGTAGCCCTGATACCTACTTTTTTGCTGACAGCTTGGAGGGAAAAAAGACCTCCCCTCGCTTATGCTGCTGGTTTTGCTAGCGCTATCGGTTTCTTTTCATTTAGTTTATATTGTGCTATTCGTTTTGGAGATGCTTTAGCATTTGTTTACGTCCAAAAAGCCTGGGTTCAGCCTACTTGGTTGGAGATATTGAAGGACTTTTTCAGTTTCCGCTTGCAAGCTGTTAGTAAAGTTGCGATGATTTTTGGCGGTGGCTATTTGTTGTGGTATTTGCGAAAAAGGCTGAGCATTACAGTCCTCTGTTTCGGTTTTTGCTCTTTAGCGCTACTGATCAACTCCGGTGCTCTGCAATCGGTTCACCGATACGCTTACGGCATTGTGTCGCTCTCAATCGGACTCGGTTTAGTGTTGAGTAGTCAGCCTCGCTGGGGATATGCTGTTATGACATTATTTGCTACATTCCTGCTGTACATGGCTGTTAAATTTGCTGCGTGGGCGTAGGTAGCTTAAGATAGTTCTCCATATCTTTTGCACAAACTTAATTTACTCTATTTCCCAAGCTGCCTGAAAAAAGTCTCTTTCGCACAGCATGGCGTAGCGATAGGTTGCTTCTACTTCGGGCGTAGCTTCTGCGTAGCGATCGACCAAACTTTCCAGCCGTTTTGCTAAAATCTCAAAATCAGGGCTGCTATAGGTGGAAATCCACTCGCTAAAGGCGTGTTCCGGTATATTAGGTTTAGCTAGCTGCTGTCCTAAAAAAGCATACAACCGCAAGCAAGGAGTCATCGCGGCTGCTGTCAAACCCACACCGTTTCCCCAGGCGGTCGCTAATAAAAAATCTGTGTAGCGACGGGTAGCAATTCCCGGTTTTGCCTCTTGCAAGTTTACCCCCCATTTACCTGCATATCCTTGATGCAACCGAAGTTCTTCTAAAACACCGCTGCCGAGATTGTGGAGAATTTCAAACCCCTCCCAGTCGGGTGCTTTTGCCGCAGCGATACTGTAAGCGCGAGCGAATGCTCCCAGAAAAAATGCGTCTTGTGCAATGTAATATGCAAAACTATTTGAGGGCAGGCTGCCGTCAGCAATGCCTCTAACAAAGGGATGTTGCAGACAAGCTTCGCTTAAGTCTTGATTTGCTTGCCAAAGATCATTGGAATTTGTCATGCAATTGGGAATCTATGGGTTATGATTGTAATTTTTATACTCTGACTAAACATCTATGATAACAAATATTTTCGCTGTGCGTCAGTCTTATGGTGTCTTTTATTTTTCGTATTTAAGAAAATAGATAAGTTTTGGTATGCTGCTATTTTGTCGGCTGCTGTTGTCTGGCTCAAAGAGCGAAATTAGGTGCCGAACCTCTCTCGTGAAGCAGCCAGCGTGTTTTGGGAAAAAGAAACTTTTGATTTAAGGGTTGAAAAGCCGATTTTTAAACAGAAACTGCAATGAACGATACACCTAAGTATTCCTTGGTAATTCCTATCTATAACGAACAAGAAAATCTCGCTGAATTGTATCGGCGAATTAGTGCCGTGATGGATCGAATGGACGGCCCAGTAGAATTAATTTTAATCAATGATGGTAGCCGCGATCGCTCTCTCGAACTTTTGCGAGAATTGCACGAAAAAGACTCGCGAATTTGTTACCTCAGTTTGGCCCGCAATTTCGGTCATCAAATAGCTGTAACTGCTGGTCTAAACTTTTCTAGCGGTCAAGTTGTAGTCATCATGGACGGCGACTTGCAAGACCCACCAGAGCTAATTATAGATATGGTAGAACAGTGGCAGCAGGGCTATCAAGTTGTTTACGCTCAACGCACTCAACGCCGTCAAGAAGGTTGGTTTAAGCGGTTGCCTGCTTATATGTATTATCGCATTTTGCGCCATCTTGCTGATGTTGATATTCCGATAGATACGGGAGATTTTTGTTTGATGGATAGGTGCGTCGTGGACGTACTCAATGCGATGCCTGAACGCAACCGCTACATTCGGGGACTGCGCGCTTGGATTGGTTTTAAACAAACGGCGGTTAAGTTTGAACGCGATCCGCGTTTTGCTGGCGCTGTTAAGTATACGTTCAGTAAATCTTTTGCTTTGGCGATGAACGGTTTAGTGTCTTTTTCAAAAGTTCCTCTCCGACTTTCGATTTATCTGGGGTTATTTGCGGCATTTGTATCTGTGTTAATGGCTTTTTTGATTTTGTATTGGCGGCTTTTTTCTCCAAATTCTGCCTTAACGGGTTTGACAATTGTGATGATGGCGGTTTTCTTTTTGGGTGCGGTGCAGTTGGTTAGTATTGGGATTTTGGGCCAGTATATAGGGCGTATTTACGAGGAAGTGAAGGGCCGGCCGCTTTATACTTTGGCAGAAGTGGCTGGTTTTGGCGATCGCCACCGATCGCCAAAATAATTTTAGCAAATAACTGTTAACTCATCGTGTTTAAATTATCTAATTTATGAGATAATTTAAGAACGTAAAATCTTCTCAAGACTCATGTTTAAACTTTACGAGTATTCGCCCTCGGGCAATTGCTATAAAGTTCGCTTACTGTTAACTCAGCTCAATATTGCGTTCGATCGCACAGAAATTAATATTCTCGAAGGAAAAACCCGCACACCTGAATTTTTGGTCAAAAATCCCAATTGCCGCATTCCGGTGTTAGAAATCGCACCGGGTAAATTTCTGTTTGAATCGAATGCAATTATGTTTTACTTGAGCGAAGAAACTGAGTTTTTCCCCACGGATAAATTTGAACGCGCTCAAGTTATGCAGTGGTTGTTTTTTGAACAGTACAGCCACGAACCTTTTATTGCTACTTCTCGTTTTTGGTATTTGATAGGGAAAGCTGAAGAATATCAGGAAGCACTTAAACAAAAACAAGCACCGGGTTATGCTGCTTTGGGGGTGATGGAACAGCATTTAGCAGAAAATGAGTTTTTTGCGGGCGATCGCTATACTATTGCTGACATCGGTTTATTTGCTTACACTCACGTTGCTGACGAAGGCGGATTTGACTTAACCAGATTTCCAGCAATTCAAACTTGGATCGATCGCGTAAAAAGTCAACCTCGATATATAAAAATTACACAATGAAATTTAATTTAAATGAAGCTAAAAATACTATACGTCTAGAACATTACCGTTACATTTCTCAGTTGTCCAAAGTCATAACTGCTTCGCATTAACAACTAAAACTGTACGCGACTGTAAAACACTTCTTTTACATTCTCGACCGCACTAAAGTAAAACACCACTATCGCCCCCACAACACAAAACTCAACGGCAACGGTTGAAATCCGAGCCGGGTTGCCAAAGGTGTCCAGGGAAGGATTATTCTCACTCCAATGTTCGCCAGCGTTGCCATCAAATCGATCGGATTTACATAACCTGACTCAATTTACCCTTGCTCAAAACAGTTGCTTTAACTTGCACTAAAGCCAATAATTTTCGACGGCGTTCCAGGCTCCGCGCTTTTGCGAAAACCCTAATAACTCACTGATAATGACGCTCGTCAGAATGAGCGTGGCAGATGCCGCATCTTGAAGGAAAATCTCTAGCACCGCAGCAAAAATTAGAATCAAGATAATCGGACTCTTGAACTGATTGAGCAACAGTATCAATGCGGTCGATTTGTGTTTTTGTTTGAGGCTGTTTGCGCCGTACTCGCTCAGGCTTTGTTTCGCAGATTGACGGCTTAATTCTGCGGTTTAGAGTGCGTCTGCTGAAGCACCTGAGCAGTGGGTTAGCTCGGAAATATTGACTGTAAATTAATTATTTTATAGCCTATTTTTCTTTTTAGTCTTAATGTCCCGAACTAAAGAAGAACTTTAGGTAAGTTGATAATAAAGCTTGTTCCCTTGCCCTCTCCACTTTCAACCGCAAGTGTCCCTTGATGCGCCTCAGTAATATTTTTTGCTAAAAATAATCCTAATCCCCAGCCGGTTTGCTCCTGGGCAGAAATGGTTCGACGAAATTGTTGAAATAGGATGGATTGAGCGTCTAGGGCGATCGGATTGCCTTCATTATGGATAGTAAGGCTGATCTGCGTTTCAGTTTGCTGGAGTGTGAGTGTAATCGGCGTACTAGGCTCACCGTATTTCACAGCGTTAATTGCTAAATTTTCAATCACCCGCCGTATTTCTTTACGGCTGCAATAGCTCGTGATATCAGAATCACAGACCACAACAAACCGCTCTCCATACGCGAAGTTCAAATCTTCTACCACCTCTTGGACTAGCATCTCCAAATCGCATTCTTCAAATTCAATCTTTAAGCTCTGCCCTGCCCGCAGCCGACTCGCATCCAGCAGATTTTGAATCATCGAATCCAGCCGATTGATCGCACCCAGCATCCTCGCGGCCACATCCGTGTGGGTATCTCGTCGTTCCAGCCGCCGCAGCATCAGTTGAGTTCCCATTTTTACGACATTGATGGGATTTCTGAGGTCGTGAGTTAGCGTCACCATAAATAATTCTTGAATATCTCGCAGCGTTTCGGAGAATTGAGTGGCCGCGTCATTAACTGCTTGCTCAATGGAGCCGATAATAATGTCTCGATCCTGCACTTCCAAAGGTGCTTCTTCTTCTAAAACTTGAAATATTACTTGACGGAGGAGGTGATACTCGAAAATGAGTTGACTCATAGAGTAGTCAGCATACCCCGCCCGTTCATGCCCGTGCAGCTTGCCAATCCGGGTGCTTTCTACCTCGTCGGCTGTGATTCGGGCAGGTGTCCTGACAATTCTGTTTGAGAGTTGATCTACCAGTTGGTTTAAGTATAGAGGAAGGGAATCTTGCAGGGCAAGAGAATTTTGAGGCGTTGATGCACTGACTTCATCGCGCGCCCGCTTCTCCCACATCCGCATAATTTTTTCAGCATTTTGTTTAAGACGGTCAGACGCTTCGTTGGACATCGATTTTGATTTTCTGCATGAGTCCGTGTTGAGAGCTCATTATACAGCAATTTTGAGGTAAGTGAAATACACAGAAGCCGGGTTTCAGCAAGAAACTCGGCTTCTGGGGGATAGTTTATAAAGGTGGAATCTGCGGCAATTACTGAATTAAACCGGCAATGATATTAATACTCATCGCGACAATTGCGGTTTTAAAGAGAATGCTAGGGAGTCAAGCTCATCGCCTCAGCGCGAAGTCATCTGTACATCTGAAACTTGACTGGTCATGCCCATAACAAAAGAAGAGTTTGCGTAAATTTTTCAGGTAAGGTCACGGTCGATAGGATTTATTGATGTTTACCTACTTATTGAAGTTTCCACGCAATTAGAGCAACAAGCGCAATCAGACCTAATGCTCTCCGAAAGTAATTAACGCCTTGAAATAATTCTTCCCAAGCCCAAGTAAACAAAGAGCCAAAGGCTACTAGCTCCAACGCTAAATTAATTTCGCCTGTTGGAACAATGAGCTTTAACAAACTAGCTACAAGCCCGACAATCAGTGGTAGATTTGGCGGCTGAGCTATAACAATATTGCCTTCGCTGTCCCGGAATGTGCGATCGAACAATGTACTTTCTGTATTTTCCATGACTTTCTCCTGTAAATTTAATAAAAGGTATGAATTGAGTTCAATGGCTTACACAACTATTTCTTGATAACGAATGCGAGGCATAATTTGACGATTCCAAAGAAAAGATATCGATTAGCCACCACATGAGATTTGAATTTATCTAGCTGTTTTTATCACATCGCTTTTCTGATTATCATTAAGTTTTATTAGATGTTTTTATAGTAGAATTAAAAAATTTAAATATCCTCTATCGATGGGAACAGTTTTGATTGAAAAGAAATCTATAATTGGACAGATATAAGTTAATTGTGAACAGCAATATGCTTTTTTTAAAGCACATAACCGCTTTCCATTTCGAGTAATTTTTCTAGCTTGAGTTTTTCAACACTTGTTAAATCTGACATTTCACATCGATATTTAAAATTAGAAGGATGTCTAACTATGAATTCTACAGAAAGTTTCTATATAACATCCCAAACAAGGATTTTTTTAAGAATTGTTCCGAATAACTTTTTCCACAGGAATATTAGACGGAAATGTTCTGTACAATACCCCCGATCGGGATGTTATACAGATTAGCTCACTGGCTATGACCTCAACTCCCTCGTAGAAACTCCTCGACTTAGCCTGATTTGACTTGTAGGGTGCGTCAGACGAAGTTGTACAACAAATATCGAGGGTTTTCTGTTCCGGGGCACCCTACTAAGCTGTTCTGTATTTAAATTAGCTATTGCGAAATCGTGAAACCTTGGCAGTGCAAGCCGGAGAGGTCGCTGGGGTAGCATTGTTTAAATGCAG
Organism: Microcoleus sp. MOSTC5; assembly: GCF_036701825.1. Taxonomy (NCBI): domain Bacteria; kingdom Bacillati; phylum Cyanobacteriota; class Cyanophyceae; order Oscillatoriales; family Microcoleaceae; genus Microcoleus; species Microcoleus sp. MOSTC5. Next base: position 59,959 of record NZ_JAUBRK010000035.1, read on the forward strand.
AACACCTTATATGTGCCAGTTGCGTAAGTCCTATTATTAAACAATCGATCGCAACAATCCACCCTCGACTCGCAAGGCGGCCCCATTAATTGCAGAAGCTAGAGGACTAGCAACAAATGCAACTAATGCAGCAACTTCAGACGTTGTAGCAAATCGCTGAATCAGTGAAGATGGACGAGTCTTGGTAAAAAATTCTTTCTCAACTTGTTCGGGTGAAATATTTTGATCCTTAGCAAGTCCCTCAATAAAAGTTTCCACTCCTTCGGAACGGGTTGGCCCTGGCAATACTGTATTAACCGTGACATGGCTGCCTGCGGTTGTTTCAGCTAAACCGCGACTCAACGCCACTTGTGCTGTCTTGGTAACGCCATAGTGAATCATTTCGGTGGGAATATTCAAGGCAGATTCACTAGAGATGAAAATAATTCGTCCCCAATCTTTTTTGAGCATCAGCGGTAAGTAATGGCGCGAGAGCCGAACACCGCTCATAACGTTTACTTCCAGAATGTTCATCCATTCCTCATCGGAGATATCTTCAAATGCTTGAGAGCCATAAATTCCCAAGTTGTTGACCAAAATGTTGACTTCTGGCACTTGTTGAAACAATAATTCAACTCCTGCTTGCGTTCCCAAATCGGCCGCAATTCCCTGAAGTTTGGCATTTGGGACACTTTGCTTCAGGCGATCGAGAGCCTCGTTTACGCGCTCTGGCGTTCTGCCATTGACAATGACAGTTGCTCCTTCCTGGGCAAGTGTCGTGGCGATCGCTAGTCCAATTCCGGCGGTTGAACCGCTGACGAGTGCAACTTTATCGGAGAGTTGGAGATCCATACTTTCTTAAACCAAATAATGTATAAGCGATCTAGGGTTTCAACTTGCTCAAATCATGAAGCAAGTGCCGACTCAATTAGTCGCCACCTAATCCAATTTTACCACCATTTTACCCACATTTTTGCCTTCAAAAAGACCGATGAATGCACCCACCGCTCCCTCGATTCCTGCCACCACTGTTTCCTTGTTCTTCAGTTTTCCAGCTTGGAAATAGCCGCCCACTTCCTGCTCAAACTCACTCTGGCGATCGAGCCAATCCCTAACGATTAGCCCTTTCATCGTCAACCGTTTGGTAACCATATAAAATAGATTGGAAGGGCCGGGCTGGGGCTTTTCCTCGTTGTAACCGGAGATGCCGCCACAAGCGATAATTCGGCCGTGCACCCGCAACGCCGAGAGCGCCGCTTCGAGGGTTTCGCCTCCTACGTTATCGAAATAGACATCAATTCCGTCCGGTGCTGCCCGGTTGAGTTGTTCGAGGACAGGGCCGACCTTGTAATCGAAGGCGCGATCGAATCCGCATTCTTCCAGCAGAAACTTGACCTTCGACCCTGAACCGGCTGACCCGATGACATGGCATCCGCGCAATTTCGCTAGTTGTCCGGCGACATTTCCCACCGCACCTGCTGCTCCCGAAACAAAAATAACATCGCCAGCTTTGACCTCTACCAAATTCAACCCAACCCAAGCGGTCATGCCCGTCATGCCGAGGGCACCCAGGTAAACGGAGAGCGGTTGAATCTCGCGGTTGACCTGATGCAAATCTTTTGGGGCAGCTATAAAGTATTCTCGCCAGCCATACTGGGAAGTGACAACATCACCCGGCTTTAATTCCTGGGCGCGCGACTCGATGACTTCGCCGACTGCACCGCCTTCTAGCGCTTTACCTAACTTGAACGGGGGAACATAGGATTTCCCCTCATTCATGCGACCGCGCATATATGGATCTACCGAAATGTAGAGATTGCGAACGAGCACCTGCCCCTCTTGAAGTGGCTTTAGTTCTGTTTGCGCGATCGTAAAATTATCGGCGGTGGGCATCCCCTTGGGGCGGGAGACTAGCTGAATTTCGCGGCTGATGGTATTTGTCATAATTTTCTGCTTATTGATTAGGCTTTCAGAACTCGCTCGATTTGAGTTTTATCTGTTGTTTTTAACATTTTCTAAAGGCATGGATGCCAAAGATTAGATTTATTTAAGTTCTATTCCACTGGTTTACTTAATAAAAAAGGCAACGAAAAAGATTGAGATTGCTGCGGCCAGGGCGTGTTTTTAACGCGGAGATCCCCCTAACATCGAGGGCTGGCACGGGGACACCGCCCCTACAAAGAGGGGTGTTTCATTCTCAGGAAAACCAGGATTTTGACTCTTGTCGTCTCCCCGTGCCGACCCTCTCCATCCACTTGGCGAGTTGACCAAATCCTAACGATTGACGGTGCTCATATCGGGGTAGCGATCGCCCGCCGCAATTCCTAATGGCAGCGCTTTCCCGAGCTGGTCTAGTTCTTCTTGAGTGAGCGTTACAGCAGCCGCCGCAATGTTTTCTTCTAAATAGGTGCGGCGTTTGGTGCCTGGAATTGGCACAATGTCTTCGCCCTGGGCTAAGACCCATGCCAGCGCCAACTGTCCAGCTTTGATGCCCTTAGCCGCGGCTATCTGCTCAATCTGCTCGACTAGCTCCAGATTTTGCTGGAGATTATCGTCTTGAAAGCGAGGATATCGTTGTGCGCGATAGTCTCCCTCCGATAACGTGTCGAGGCTCTTGATTTTGCCTGTGAGAAACCCGCGCCCCAGAGGGCTATAAGGCACAAACCCAATCCCTAGCTCTCGGCAGGTGGGCAAAATCTCGGATTCTGGCTCCCGGCTCCACAGCGAATATTCAGTCTGGAGTGCCGAAATAGGATGCACTGCTTGGGCGCGGCGGATCGTGGCGCTCGCGGCTTCGGAAAGACCGAGGTAGCGCACTTTCCCGGCTTGGACGAGCTGCGCCATTGCACCTACGGTTTCTTCGATGGGAGTGTTTGGATCGACTCGGTGCTGATAGTAAAGATCGATCGTATCTACGCCCAGACGCTTGAGACTGGCATCACAGCAAGAGCGGACATATTCGGGTTTGCCATTCACGCCTAGAAAGCTGCCGTCACTACCGCGTACATTGCCAAACTTGGTGGCGATGATGACTCGATCTCGACAGTCTTTAATTGCTTTGCCGACCAACTCCTCATTGTGACCGACACCATACATATCAGCCGTGTCGAGGAACGTCACGCCTAGCTCTAAGGCGCGATGAATGGTGGCGATCGCTTCTGACTCATCGGCTATGCCGTAGAACTCGGACATACCCATACAGCCGAGTCCTAGTTCCGAAACCACTAATCCTTGATTACCGAGTTTTCGCTGTTTCATGATGTTCTTTTATCACTCTAAAGTTCTTGAGGAGTCGGACGATCGTTTCATTCACATCAACATCACCGGGCTGCTCAATGGCATCTGCATCAATGGCGATCGCATAAAGAGCATTCATTCCCGCTGCTGTATCTTTATCGCCGATCGCGGTAGTCAACTCAGTGGCAACGGCTCTTGGTGAGATATTAGTCGAACGGATTTCGCCGTTTGACTCTAGCTGCTGCACCCTGATTGGGCGATCGCGGCAACCAGTTCTTTGAGCCGATCTTCGCGGCGGGCAGCTAACATTAGTTTGGCTCCACTAGCAGCTAGTCGCCTCGCACTCGCCTCACCTAATCCACATTGCTACTTTGTTTTAAATCTCAGACATATTCACTTCTGTGGGTTATTGAGTGTGGGGCTTGAAACATTGGGTACTGAAATAAACTAAACTCAGCATTATTCAACCAGCTCAACTTGCTTGTAGCTGGATCAATGTTTGTGTCCCAGCAGCGTCACTAATCCGAACCGCCATCATCACGCCGTTTGAGTCCTGTCCCGTTAAAATTTCAGTTGGTGAATCGATCGTGTGAGCGTAAGTCACCACATCCTTACCCACTTCAATCACCAAATCATCTCCCTTTCCAGGGCGATCGTAAACCATAGCCATCAATGGTGCGTCCTTAATCAGTTCTGCATGACCGAGTTCTGAATCGATGATTTCGATGGAAATAAGCCGCCCGCGATTACCATCTGAAAACTGATCGAAAAATTCACCCCATCGCTCGTGCGGCACAGATTTGTTGATGTCAATTTTGTTCGTCATATCATTCCTTGTGAAAAAATAGTAAAAAGAATCAAAGCAATGGATTAATTATTGTGAAGCCTCGACCTAGGAGAATCGGGTTTCCCTCAACATTCTAAACGTTTGAGGTATCTCGGTTCTTACCGACTGCTGACTCCATCAGTCGTGCGCCCGCTCATTTCACTCGCGTCGATGCGGTAGATTGCGATCGCTTCTGAACGTCCCTGAGCATCAGTCCAGGTTCGATTGATCGCAGGTGACAGCGTGGGATTGCGGTCTTTGATCAGGTGCATTACCCGATCGATATCTTCCTGCTCAGTCAGGCGCGAGGCTCGACCATTGACGATCGCGCTGCGCCAATGAAGCGGCTCGCGTATTTCTTCAACCTGCAAACAAATTTCTGGATTTGCATCAAGATCGTGAGTCTTCATGCCGATCGTTGTAAACAGGTAAATGTCCTCTTCTTCGAGATAATAGTTCATTGGTATCACGTAGGGCTTGCCTTCGTGTATGCAGCCCAGATGACCGTATCCTACTTTGTGTAGGAGTTCGTGTATTTCTTTTTGCCCCATTTCATCAATATCTAACATTACTATTCTCTAAAAAATTCAGTTGATTGGTAGTATTTAACAGAAATAATCCCGGCTTTACATCTGTCGTTGGATGGAGTCGATATGTGAAAGTCAACGATTGGAGTCAGCAGCCTGTTGATAAAGCGATCGCCTCACAAATCTTCTGCCCGCTTAATTGATGCTTTTTTACCCGCAGCTACGCTGGCCACAACTAAACAAGCTGTTGCTAGGGCGATCGGCTCCAAAGTCTCATCAAGCAGAATTGCCGAAGCCAGGAGCGTCAAAAAAGGTTGCAATAACTGAATTTGGCCTACCCGGGCAACTCCACCAATTGCCATACCGTGATACCAGGCAAAAAATGCGATAAATTGACTGAAAATACTCACATACGCAAAACCGAACCAGGCTATCGGTGAAGCTGTCAACCCTTGTTTTAAGACCACAAATATTGTTGGTAAGACCTCGAAAGGAGCGATAATTACCAAGGCCCAACTAATAACTTGCCATCCACCTAAAATTTTAGCTAATTGCCCACCTTCAGCATAGGCAAAAGCAGCAGCAATTACAGCTCCAAACAAAGCTAAATCGGCGAGCTGAAGGTGTCCAGCACCACTAATAATACCAAAACCAACAACAGTTGCACTACCGACAATGCTAGCCATCCAAAAAGTGAAATCAGGGCGATCGCCAGCTCGCAAAACTCCCGCTATCGCTGTTGCTAAAGGCAGCAATCCCAACACCACAGCACCGTGGGCGGCAGGTACTTGCTGCATTGCCCAAGCCGATAGTACCGGAAATCCCAAAACAGCTCCCAATCCGACAACTAATAAACTCCGAAATTGCTGTTTTGAGGGAATGGGTTGATGCGTTATCCGCAGAGTAAATGCTGCTAGTATAGCTGCTACTAATCCGCGTCCCAAACCTACAAACAGCGGGTCTAAATCGAGCGCAGCGGCTCTGGTTGCCGGTAGTGTAAAGCTGAATCCAATTACGCCCAAAAAACCGTAAATTAAGCCAATATTTTCCGAACTTAAGTGAATATTTTTCCAGTAGGATTTCATTGAATCTCCCATAAAGTCTTGTGTAAAAGTGAAGCTGACCGCGAAGCTGATTATAATATTTAGGATATTTGTGGCTGACCTTAGTTACGATGTGGACAATTGCAGAAATGATTGAATAAAAATGGACGTAACAAACTTCTTGCAGATGTTCGAGCGAACACCGATGGCATTACACCAAGACTATTTATGTAGTGTTCTCCGCACGGCGATAGAAATTATACGGTCTGACTCTGGGATTAACTTGGCTGGAAGTCGTTATGGCGGATCGCCTGATTTGCCAGAAGGGTTCGAGTGGCCAACTCACCACTTAGGACTTTACCGTTTCCTCGGTCAGTTTAACTTTGCAGAAATTCCACAAGTTAATACTAATTTGCCTGAGCGCGGACTATTGAGTCTTTTCGTCGCTGATGACCCTGATGGTGAAAGCGATCTTTTTTGGGGAGAGCCGGGCTATATTCATGCAGAATTCTTTAGTGACATCACAAAACTTGTTCCTACTATACCGCCTGATGCGGTTGCCAGAGGCTCTAGCTGCACCATCACATTTAGACAGACATTCGATCTTCCCTTTGACGAATATCAAGTTGACGAGTGGCCATTTCAGAAAGATGAGCTATGTGCATCTTATGGCGAGCTTCGGAATGCTTTACACCAGAGTGATGATTATCTTCTCGGATATCCATCGCATTGTAGCCTTGCATACGATCCAACTCCGGGAGCAGAGTGGATTTCGCTATTTACAGCTCATTCGGATGACGAATTAGACTGGCATTGGCACGATGGTGATAAGCTCATGATCTTCATCGAGATTGAACGACTCAAAAAACACGACTTTTCAAATTTAAGATCGGACGCTGGTTAATAGCCAGTAATCTGTGTTCTCTGCGGTATATAAAAAAATACTCATGTTGAAAATTTACGAATATTCGCTCTTTGGGAATTGCTACAAAGTGGTTGTTTTTTGAGCAGTACAGTCACAAACTTTTTATTGCTACTTCTCGTTTTTGGTATTTGACGGGGAAAGCTGAAGAATATCGGGGGAAGCACTTAAACAAAAACAAGCACCGGGTTATGGTGCTTTGGGGGTGATGGAACAGCATTTAGCAAACCATGCTTTTTTTACAGGCGATCGCTATACTATTGCTGACATCGGTTTATTTGCTTACACTCACTTTGCGGGCGAAAGCGGATTTGATTTAACCAAATTTCCAGCTATTTAAAATTGGATAAATCGAGTAAAACTTCAACTTCGATATATCAAAATAGCACAATTAAATTAAATTTAAATGAGGCTAAATATAGTATACGTCTATAACATTACCGCCACATTTCTTAGTTGTCTAAAATAATCAGTGCTGCGCCTTGACGACTAAAATTTTACGCGGCTGTAAAACACTCGTTAAGCGTATTGCTCGGTGGAAAGAAAACTTGATCGAGATTGAGTTAATGTGGCTGCTCTTCATCTGTTTCAACAATGGTTCGTTTCGTGGCAAAGCCTTTGACAATTATGCCTCGAATCAGTGATACTTCGGCATCCAGGCTTTCGGCGTGGTCTTCGTATTTTGCTGCCGCACTTTGTAAATTGTAATTTCTCATTCGCTCAGACATTTGACGCAAAAACATCACCTTGTCCTCCATTATTCGAGTTGCCGACCATAACGCGTTCTCCAAACTCTGAGTTTGCTCTGCCAGAAATGTATCAGCCGTAAACGAGTGCCCCGTGTGACAGCGAAACCGCAGCGGCTCTGATTTGTCAATTTGCCAGATGCTGCCGTTGCATTCAGGGCAGGTGTAAGTTGTCCGAGTCCCGATCGCTTCTACATTATCTAAAAGCTCCTTAGTATTCATTTGCTGTTCAGCAATGTTAGATTCAATTTCGATCTCTTCGGTCATGGGGTAGGCCTCTTGCTCGGCGGCAGGTTGCTTTGATAACTCCACTAGGAGGTCTGGGATCTCTGCCAGTGGCAGGCAGCGATCGACCTTCACGTATCGCAAGGCACTCGTTGGCATACTGGGGTATTCTGCTTCTTTTGGATCTTGGACGATCGTCACTCCGCCCCGTTTCTTGACTGCCTGTAATCCCACCGTGCCATCATCCAGATAACCAGTGAGTACCACACCCACCACCCTTGAACCATAAGCACGAGCCGCTGAACGAAATAACGTATCGATGGCGGGCCGAAATCTATTTTCTTTAGGCCCGTGCACCACGCGGATTGACCCTTGTTGATTGAGCAACAGGTGATTATCGGGCGGCGCGACGTAGATTCGCCCTTTTTGAATAGCCTCTCCGTCGGACGGGTGAGATGCCGGCAGAGAGCCTAGATCTGTCAGAATTTGGGGAAGAATACTGGGCTTATCGGCTGCGAGGTGCTTAACAATAAAGATGGCAGCATCTATGTCACTAGGCAGATTACCCAAGATCGCGCCCAGTGCTTTGAGTCCGCCTGCCGAAGCTCCAATAACGATAATGTCGTGTCCAGGCATAAATTCCTTTTTTTTGTGAGCGAAAGCAGCCCAACGTTATCTATGTTTTTTGAATTTTTTAGCACAGCTTGGCTGATGTTTAGCAGCAGTGACAAAAGGGTCGTCAATGCTAAACCTGCATTCGACAGTGCTTTCTTTTAATTCTAAATATTTTTGCTCACAGGCATAACAGTCTAATCTAAGTTAGAGTACGAACTACTACTATAGATAGACTCTGGCAATTTTACTGTAATGCGCCACAGCCCACCTTAACCTATAGTTAACATAAAAAACGATTTATTGCGTCAGTCCTATTTATGAATTTCTAAGGGCTACATTTTGCCCGATCTCGCTCGATCGCCTCGCAGCATCTGCCACCTTCAAAGCGTACAAACTACTGGCATTATTCACGTACAAAGGCGTACCGTTTGACAAATATTCCAACACCATCTCGGTGTCTTTGGCAAACAAGCCGCGCCGCGTTCCTACTTTGATGCTGTGCCGATTTTCTCCCTGAATTAATTGACCGGATTCAGGAGTAAAAACCAGCGTTCCTGCTTCTCCGTAGATGGTAAAAACGTTTTCAGACTGCCAAAAAGTCTCTCCTTTTCCGTAAACAGCTTCAGCTACAAGGCCGTTGGCAAAGCGCAACTGTGCGTTGCACAAACAAGCTTTGTAGAAATCCGCCTGAGTGTCCCAAAATTGAGCTTGACAGTTAACGCTTGCCACTTCCCCGAACAAATCAGTAAATCGGTGCAGTCGAGAAATTGCACCGACTAAGGGAAACCCAAATAGGGAATGTTGAAAAGTCCAGCGCTCAGGTACGGAACGTTGAGGAGTAATAGTAATGTAGCGGGCGTAAAAAACTTTACCGATTAAGGGCAAAGATTCTTTGATTGCTTGGTGCAAACCGCCTAACAGTTCGATGTGTTCGATGTGGAGGAGTTTTTGCTTTTGGGCGGCAAGTTCGATCGCCCTTTCTGCTTCAGATACGTCTAAAGATAGAGGATATTCCACCACAACGTGCTTGTCATTTTCTAAGGCCGCCAGGACGATCGCCCCGTGATCCCGATTCACCGTACAGACAATTACCAAATCTAAATCATCTCTTTCTACCAGCTTGCGCCAAGAAACCGCAGCTTCAGCGCCGAATCCCTGACAAAATGCTGCGGTTTTATCCGGGGTGCGGCCCGCAACTGCTACTAAGTTCGATCGCCCATCAGCTTGAACAGTCTCCGCCCTCAACTTAGCCGCAAAACCAGTACCCACAATCCCCACGCGAATTGGAGAATTAACCGAAAAACTAGAGCCAGTATCAATATTAGTCATAGAATTTTAGATTTGACATTTTAGATAGTTACAGACTTGCGGTGCAGGGGTTTAGGGTTCCACCGCCCAGATTTTAAGCTGTGGTTGTGGTGCGATTTATGCGATCGAGCCTTCAACACCCAAGTCTAGATGCGATCTAACTATACATTTCACCCGCAGCAGGGACTTGCCTGGGAGCCAGTCTTGCTGAAACTCGATCGACACAACCCATACCAACAACCCGGTTTTTGTGCTGTAGGGCTCAAAACAGGATTTTTCCTAGAAACCGGATTATTTAGCGCAAGTCTTGCGGCAACAGTATCACAAGGCTGAACCCAACATAGGTATAAGTAATCAAGATGAAATTAGAAAAAGTTATAACTAATCCCATTCAAATTTTTGGTAAATAACTGTTGCAAGCTTGCTTCTTTCCCCTACTATCATAGAGGGAACAAACCTAAGAGCTAACCTCAAAGCTGATAGAGCCTTGAAGGTTGCATTAGGAAAAATTATAGATCTTGTTGAATTTTTGAGAGGATTAGTGCATGGCAACTTACAAAGTTACCCTCATCAGCGAAGCCGAAGGAATTAACCAGACCATTGACGTTGATGACGATACTTACATTCTTGATGCTGCAGAAGAAGCAGGACTAGACCTCCCCTACTCTTGTCGGGCTGGTGCTTGCTCCACCTGCGCCGGCAAAATCACAGCAGGCGAAGTTGACCAATCCGACCAATCTTTCTTAGATGACGACCAAATCGAGGGTGGATTTGTCCTCACCTGCGTCGCTTATCCGAAGTCTGACTGTACGATCGAAACTCACCAAGAAGAATCGCTCTACTAAGAAAGGACGCTCCGCGCGATACCCTAAGAAACCCGGTTTCTCGTTTCCAGAATTAAGCTGAAATACGGCAATTATGTTAAGAAACCGGGTTTCTGCGTCTAAGACTCAAACAAAGCCGCCAGCAGTCTGTCACTCTCAGCTATGAATTCCTAGCTGTTTGAGCAGATAGCTGACCAAATAATTTTAGATTTTAGATGGCCGATTTTAGATTAACGGTGAAACCGATCTAAAATCCAAACTCTAAAATCTAAAACTTTTACGACTGATATTTAGTCCGCGAAGGCGGACTTTGTTTGTGTAGTGGCGATGATTTAAATCGCCGACTTTAGGCAGAGTCCGATCGACTATTCGCGCCAAAATGTAATGGCATCGCTGAGCGGCACAACTTGAGCGCCGGGAAAATAAAAGCCCAGAATTTGAGATCCGTTCCAGCCCAAATTAGCCAAATTGTAAGAACCAGTCTGACTCATTCCCACCCCGTGCCCGAAACCGCCTCCGACAAAAGCATAACCGTTGAGGGTTTTGTCGGGATTGTAAATTGGTTCTAGGTAAAAAAGCGTGCTGATCGGCGGGTAAAAAGCATTGCGAATTTCGTCTTTGTCGATATCGATCGGGCCCAAGTCAGTTTGAACCTTCATTTTCAAAACTCGACCTGCGGGCGACCTTTCCACCACTTCCACCTGAGTGACAGTTTTAAAATTAGCCAGCGGGTGCTGTTTCTTCTGAAGATACTGTTTGAGAAATCCACCAATCGCCGTCAAAGAAGCTGGTTCGCGCCACCGAAAAGTGTCTTCTTTTTCCTCATTAAACCCTTTTTCCAAACTGATAAAGCGGCGGAAGTTGTTTTCGTCAGACAAACTCTGCTTGGACAAATCCCAAACATTATTAGGGGAATCGACGATCGATCGCAAATATGGACGTTCCGCGCCCTGCCACACATCGTTAAAAGAGGCTGTCACGCCGCCGCTAGACGCGGAATAGAGCGCGTCTACTAGCTGATTTTGATAAGTTAGCACCAAGCCGCTCGTTTGGGCGATCGCCTTATCGCTTTGCGGGTAAACCTCCGTCAAACCTAAATAAACTTGACAGTTAACATCAGCGCACAACTCATAATTATCCACAGCAAACCGGCGCAAATTTCTCAGGGCGTAGGTTCTCGCCAAAATAGTTTGAGCGACAATTGCAGCGTAAGGCGAAAAAGCCCCAATTTCGTGAGGAACAACACCCCGCAAATAAGTTTCCGTCAGCACTTCATTCACCAAAGTATAAGTGCCGTAAGCATTTTTTTGCAGGCGCAAATTGCCACCATAACGGCGAGTTTGTTGAATAGCTTTTTCTGGTTCAGTAGCTGTCGCCTCTTGGGTGGTTTGTTCCAATACCTCGATCGTATTTTTACCGGCCGTCACATCCAACTCATTGCGGTTGAAACGAAAGCCGTTTAAAACCCAAAATGCCTGGGGTATTTGTTTTAAAACTTTGGAATCCAAAAAAGCTGTTTTGTTGCCTTGAGCTTGCAAACTTTGCAACAGCCAGCGCCGCACTAAAGGAGAGTTATAAACATCTCTTTTTGCCCAAACTTGCCAGCGCAAAGGTTGAGCAATTTCTACTTCTATTCCCTGGGCGCGCCACTGATTGGCGCTGTCTTCCGCACTCTCAAAACTGCGGTGAGAACTGAGTACCACTCGTTCTTCTACTAAGGGCGTTTCCAGCGGTTTCGGGGCTATTTCTAACTTGACGCTAGGAGCAGTTTTGGTTTCTATGCCTTGAGGAGTTTTGTAACGCAAAGTTAAGCTGTCGCCCGGTAATGCTTTCAGCGTCAGTTTGTCGGTTGCTTTGGTACCAAACCGCTGCACCACGCCGATTTTGATGGGTCTATTTTGGGGAGTTTGGGCGTATCCCGCAGCGCTGAAAATGGGCAACAGGCACAATGCGGTGAAAACAGTGCTAGATATGCAGCTAAACCATTTGTAATTGGGAGTTGGAGGTGCTTGAGCGAACACGGTTATCTGTCTCGCGATAGTTGAAATTGGGGGATTTTTGATTGTACGTTAGCACATTTGGCCGCTGCTATAGGGGAATTGCCGAAGATAAGCTGGTTTAATTGGCAGAATTCTGTTAAGTCAGGACTTACGCCAGACCAAAGAAATCAGGTTTTTTACCGAATCTGCGGGCGGCAACGAACTATTTTCGTAAAAAACCCGGTTTCTGGGTTCTATGCGGTAAATCTGTCATTGCGGGTGAAACGCAGCGATCGCAACTTTTGCGATCGCTTTACATTCTGTTACACGCTAAGGTTTATAGCAACCACCAAAACGGTTAGGACATTCTTAATCGCTGAAATCCTTGCTAATTCTTCCTTCTTCCTTCTTTTTTCTTCCTTCTTCCTTCTGCTATATTTGCACCTACCGACTGATTGGCTAATCATTTATTCTGAGCACTAATCTGATCGCAGAGGTGTTTCTCGCTTTCCTCAGCATTATTCTGCAAATAGTCGCGCAGCCAATCGCAGCCTTGCACCAGCATTTCATCTAAACTTTTAATTCGCCACAACCGGGCTGTATTGTCCTTTGATGCCGTAGCGATGTATTTGCCGTCGGGACTAAAACTGACACTCTTTACCCCATCTTGATGTCCTTTAAATTCTTGTATCTGCTTGCCTGTTAAATCCCACAACCTTGCTGTATTGTCCGCTGATGCCGTAGCGATGTATTTGCCATCAGGACTAAAACTGACACTATTTACCCCATCTTGATGTCCTTTAAATTCTTGTATCTGCTTGGCTGTTAAATCCCACAACCTTGCTGTATTGTCCGCTGATGCCGTAGCGATGTATTTGCCGTCGGGACTAAAACTGACACTCCATACCCAATCTTGATGTCCTTTAAATTCCTGTATCAGCTTGCCTGTTAAATCCCACAACCGGGCTGTATTGTCCGATGATGCCGTAGCGATGTATTTGCCGTCGGGACTAAAACTGACACTCTCTACCGAACCTTGATGTCCTTTAAATTCTTGTATCAACTTACCTGTTAAATCCCACAACCGGGCTGTATTGTCCGCTGATGCCGTAGCGATGTATTTGCCGTCGGGACTAAAACTGACACTCCATACCCAATCTTGATATCCTTTAAATTCCTGTATCAGCTTGCCTGTTAAATTCCACAACCTTGCTGTATTGTCCGATGATGCCGTAGCGATGTATTTGCCGTCGGGACTAAAACTGACACTCCATACCCAATCTTGATGTCCTTTAAATTCTCGTATCAACTTACCCGTGACATCCCACAACCTGGCTGTTTTGTCCGATGATGCCGTAGCGATGTATTTGCCGTCGGGACTAAAACTGACACTCGATACCGCCTCTTGATGTCCTTTAAATTCTCGTATCAACTTACCCGTGACATCCCACAACCGGACTGTTTTGTCCCATGATGCCGTAGCGATGTATTTGCCGTCGGAACTAAAACTGACACTCGATATCGAATCTTGATGTCCTTGAAATTCTCGTATCAACTTACCCGTGACATCCCACAACCTGGCTGTATTGTCCCATGATGCCGTAGCGATGTATTTGCCGTCGGGACTAAAACTGACACTCGATACCGCCCTTTGATGTCCTTTAAATTCTCGTATCAACTTACCCGTGACATCCCACAACCTGGCTGTTTTGTCGAATGATGCCGTAGCGATGTATTTGCCGTCGGGACTAAAACTGACACTGAATACCGCTTTTTGATGTCCTTTAAACCGATTTTGTTCTCGGATGTTGTCGAGAATCTGGTTGAGGGAAATCTGGGGAGTAGATATCGGGTAATCTGCAAGGGAACGAACATTTTTGAGAGTAGCTTTGAGTTCTTTCCCAGTCTTCACGGCTGAGATTAAAGCATCTATTTGGTTATAGCCAAATTCAAACTGTCTCAAAGCATCACTTGCCGATCGCTCTAATTTTGTCAATTTCTGTGCCTTGTCCACTTGCTGCCACGCTACTCCCATTACAGTTGCAGCACCAATTAAGCTAATGCTAAATATCGTTGCACCAATACTACTGAGCCATTTAACTTGTCGCTTTGCTGCTGCTGACAACTGTTCTGCTTTCTGCCGCGCCTCTGCTAATATCTGCTTTTCAGCTTCAGTCTGCTTGACTTTTTGGCGTAATTCTAGTAATTCCGCACCGCGCTGTTTGCGGATAAAAGGCACTAAATAATCGTGGACAAGTTGGTAGCGTCTAATAGGAGTTGCTGGCACTTCTAACACCAATCGCGATTTAACGACAATCTCGATAACCAACTCTAATCTTTTTGATTTGGTTCCTAAATCTGCTGCTAATTGAACCAAAGTTTTCTGAGGACGGGTATTTTTTTCATCCGTCAGCAAGTACAAGACAAGTTCGGCAATATCTTTATTTTCCTTGCCGCAGTCGGCGATAACTTCTGCTAAAAATTCCTCAACCACTTTTAGCTTAGCCTGATTGCCAAGTTGCTGATATTCACTCAGTTGAGTAATCTGCCTTTTTTCCAGTTCCATTCCCGCGATTTGCAGTTCAATCGGCCGCACTTCCCGCATTTCACCTGCTAAATCTTCTACCAGTGCGTTTACCAAATCTTCCGATAAGTCAAGTTGAGAGATTTTTGTTAAGGTTTGGAGAACAATTTTAGCATCGGGTATCGAAAAATTACCCAAGTAATAGCATATTTTTTTATTGAGAATGTCGTTATCAATCATCGATAAATGGGTCGTGCGATTCCATTCTAATAAGTAGAAAAGATAATCTTCACGCAGCGATAGGATAATTTTGAGTTCACCAATCTGATTTAGACATTCAGCCAAAAAATCATATAATTCTCTTCGGCTACTTTGGTCTTGATAAACAAAGAAAAATTCTTCAAACTGATCAAAAATTAGTACCGTCAACAAATGGCGATTTTGATTCAGTCGCAACTGTTCCAAAATAGCCGCAGGCGTGTCAATAGCAGTAGATAAACTCTCACCTTTTATTTTTTCAATTCCCGATCGCAAACACTGACCGCAATCCTTCGCCCAATCGTGATAAGACTGCAATAAAACAGGCAATACATCCCGCGCTTCAAAAGTTGTAAGTTGCAGGGCTGGAACTAATCCCGCTTGAATAATCGAACTTTTTCCTACTCCCGACTGTCCGTGAATGATTGTCAGCTTACAAGCAGGTGTACCTATCCGTTCAATTATTCGTTTAACATCCTGCGACCGCACGGAAGCGGCGACAATTTCATCAACAATTTCAGCTTTTGACAGACCGGATTCTAAACCGATATCAATTATTTGTTGCGGCGGCTGCAAGCGACCGGCACCGATAAAAGCTTGCAATCCATATTTGCTTTTAACTGCTTGTTGTTCGAGTTTGATATCAAAGGCTTTTAAATATTCGCCTTGCTCAAAATACAGAGTTCTCAACTCTTCTAAAATCCTCAGATAAAGCTGCACATCATCTTGAGGCTGGGTAATTAGTTTCGCTTGTGTTAAAGTTTCTATAATCTCAAGAGGGGAAAAAACTGACTGACTCCCCCCCTTAGCAAGGGCGGGCTGGAGGGGGTTAACTGTCGAACAGGGGATAAGATTTCGCTGCCCTTTTGCCAAAAGTAGCAGATACAAACCAGTATCTTTTTTATTTATTCCTGCTTGTTCCAAAACCGACAATGCTAATTTAGCCGATTCGCAAGCTTTTTCCCACTGAGATTGTTGCAGCGCCACCTCAGCCAAAAAGCCGTAATCTTCAGCTAGTTGACTCAGAGTGCCGTAATTTACGTGTATTTTTAATGCTTTTTTAGCTAAATTTTCCAACTCTTCCCAAGCTTGTAAAAGTCGCAGCACTTCGCAGAGCTCGCTAATACATTTCGCAGCTAAATCATGTCGCTGCACTTGCTCAAAAATCTCCAGAGATTGCTGTAAATACTTTCTAGCTTCTTGCCAATAACCTTGATTTCCAGCCCGGTGCAATTCAGCTTTGCGGTTGTAAGCTTCAGCAATCTTCTTGCCGACAATTCCTTGTCTTTCTAAGTGGCGATTTTGCTTCCAAAATGTCAAACTTTCCTCATAATGTTCGATCGCTAAATTTATTTTATTTTTATGAAATGCAACTAAACCCCCAATAAATAGCCAACTTGCGTGCAATTCTGGGTTTAATGTTTCTCCAAAACTTGACAGGTCATTCCTCAAAGACTCAATTTTACAGTCATCTAATTTGAAATTCTCAACATCAGCAAAAGCTTGACTTGCTTTTTGCCACAATAAATTCATCAAATCATCGGGCGGCATAGTAAACTGAATTGGAGGAGGAGCCCAAGACTTCAGATCGTTAGCCGATCGACTAAATTTAGACAGTACAGAATCCGTAACCCATAATATCAAAGGAAAAGCAAAATCTTGCTTGAATTGATCTCGCGCTCTATTAGCCCCCGCTAGCAGGTCATCAATAGCAACCACCGATTCTATACCAACAACTATCAAAGCTTTCGGCGGTTGCTCTTGGACGGCATTGAGAATGGTTTGATAAAGTGTTTTAGTAGCAGGTTCGAGGGCTAATTCTTGATATTCAACAGTCGAGCGATCGCGCAGTTTTTCCAGCATTGCAGAACGCAAGCTAGCATAATTGCAGCGCACTATAGTTAAAGAAAACTTTCCTTGAAATCTGGCGATCGTCCGTACCAAAGTAGATAGCGATCGCTCATTTTCGGCTGCAATATCTTCGGCGGGATTTGAGTTTACCATAATCTCACTAATTTTGCTGCTGCCACAGCTTAAATTTGTCAGTTTCCATCAACAGCGGATTCAACGCAAACCAATTTCCTTGAGTATCTACATATTCAAAAACCCACAGGTTTCGCAGCAAATCTTGGTATTCTTTATCTCCATTAATGCTTTGTTCTTTCACCACCTTAAACAGTAATTCCCACTCATCATTATCAATGCCGCGAATCAGAGTGTCGCGGGAACTGCGAATCACTGATTTCAACACATTTTGCGAAATTGGAGGGTCATCTTGCTGCAAGCAACCAAACAGCATTCCCATCAAGTTTCGCAGATGACCTCCGCTGACTCGACACAATTCATCTAAAGTTTCAGGACTGTCAAAAACTTGGGTAATTAATGTGATATGTTCCTCTGGCAAAACATCGGGAAAGGCCCGCGACATCACCATGCGCCGCAGCAAATTCATCCCCTCAACACATTCGCTGCCGTCTCTATTCTTTACTGGTACCATTGGCAAAACTTTCGGGTCAACTCCGCCCCCCAAGCGATTTTTCAAAATTTCACTTTCATTGCCAAAAATCAATCCCAGCGGCAGGGTATAAACTAAATGGCAATTCAGTTGCCGCAACTGATCGCCCCGGTCAATAAAGATATATTCTGGCAACAGTCGCCCCGCTGCATTGGGTCGAGAAACTATCCGGTCTAAGTTGTCAACAATCACCACCAATCCTTTTTTACCCCGCTGCTTTAACTGATTAATTGCTACATCAATAATTTCTTGATTAATCAGTTCTAACATTTTATTCGCTTGCGGTTCCATGTACTGTCTCAGTTTAGATCGCAAGTCGGGATTGCTTTTGGTTTTGGCAGTAATTTTGGCAATACCTAAAGGCAGAGAAACTTCCAGATTTCCGTCTGTATTGCCCTTGTATTTGCTGCCAAAAAGTTCTCCTTCAGCTTCTAAAGTCACAGGGGTTTGTAAAAAATCCCAACTATTTTTTAAGAATTCTTTAAAGCGCTGGGGCTGCAAGGAAATTTTGCCCTCTTCCAAGCTTTGCGTGACTCGCCGTGCGATCGCTAACATGATATCTGTCAAATCGAGATCCATTTCATCGAGGTCTTGTGTTGACTCGAAGTAAACTACATGAAAACCCTCATCTGTCAACTCTTTTTGCAGCCGCGATAATTCAGTAGACTTGCCGCAACCAATATGTCCGGTAAATAATTGGCAAGTCGGTTTATCTCGTGCCAGACGGGTAATTGTTCGTTTGAGTATGTTAATAATTTTCCCGCCGCGCACCTCAGCAAAATCAATGTAGTAGCGAATATCTTCTGAATTTCCCAACATGAGGGAGTGACTGGGGTTGCAGGCGTCGCAAAATCTATTGAAATCTAGGTTCATAAAATTTTCTAAATTAGTTATTGTAGGGTGGGTCAGGGTTGAATGTTTTACCAGAGACTAAACATTTTTGCCGCTAAGTACCCTACGGTTAGTTAGCTGACCACCCATACGTCCCAGACTATTAGTGTGAACCTGGATGCTGTTTCCAATATTGGTAGGCCGCATAGGCTAAGGTGACAGCGCCGGTCACAATGGCTGCTTCATCGACCTCAAATTGCGGGTGATGGAGGGGATAGTTCGGTTTGTCAGTCAGTCCCACTCCTAAGCGAAACATGGTTCCCGGTGCGTGTTCTAAGTACATCGAAAAATCTTCCGCGCCGAGGGATGGTTCTGGTAAAATTTCGACGCGCGATCGACCTAAAGCTTCTAAAGCCGCAGTTTCGAGTAATTGCGTGAGTTTGGGGTCGTTTTGGACTCCGGGGACGCCGCGCTTGTAGGTGAGTTCGTACTTAGCGCCGTAAGTCGCGCAGACGCTGGAAACAATTTGTTCGATCCAAGCCGGTAGTTTTTCGTGGGTTTCCGGATGAAGCGATCGCACGGTTCCCAGCAATTTTACTCGATCGGCAATTACGTTCGGCGCTCGTCCGCCGTTAATTTGCCCGATCGTCAAAACCAGCGGCCTCAAAGGATTTTGCGTGCGGCTAATTGCCTGCTGCAAGGTGGTAATTATCTGAGAAGCAATCCAAATTGCGTCGATCGCCTCGTGGGGACGCGCACCGTGGCCGGATTCGCCCATCACAATCAATTCTATGTCATCTGCCGCCGCCGTCAGGGCCCCGTGGCGGATACCGACGCAACCGCCGGGAATCGTCGGAAAAACGTGCACTCCGAGGATGCCGTCAACATCTTGCATCGCCCCGTCTTTAATCATCCATTGAGCACCTTGGGCAATCTCTTCCGCCGGCTGAAACAAGAAGCGGACGTGACCGGGCAATTTTTCCTCTAGCTGAGACAATATCATGGCTGCGCCCAAACCGACCGTGGTGTGGATGTCGTGGCCGCAGGCGTGCATCACTCCCTCGTTGCGGGAGGCAAATTCTAAGTTTGTGCGTTCTTGAATCGGCAAAGCGTCCATATCGGTGCGAATTGCCAGCCACCGGGACTCGCTGCTGTGGCCTTTGAGTTCGCCGAGGACTCCTGTTTTGCCGATTCCTTCGATCGCGCGGACTCCGCTGGATGCGAGAACTCCGGCTACGTAGGCGGCGGTTTGATATTCTTGCCCACTAAGTTCGGGGTGGGAGTGGATGTGGCGGCGAATTTCGATTAAGCGGGGTGCTAGGGTGGCGGCTAATTCTTTGATGCGGGGAAGCATGAATTTAGTTGGGGAGTGCGGTACAAGCTGTAGTCAACTAGGTTAACGCATATGTTTGGGGGTGAACAGGGTTACAAGGCGCAAAAGTGCGATCGGGCTTTTAGATAGCAATTCTATTTCGTTTGGGAATAAGATTTTTTTTCTCACCGCAGAGGACGCAGAGAAAAGATAGAAAAGAGAGTTAGGTAGAAACCTGGAACAAAAGTCCATATTCTAGGTTCAAATGCTGATTTTTAGTTGATAATCTCTGGCTGTGATATCATCAAAAAGTAATTTTATTAAAATTATTTAATATGATTAGCTTTGGATTCTGGAATGTAATAATTCTGATTGCAGTCGCTTTGTTTCTAAAACTTAATTGGCGATTAGATAGCGAAAAAACAGCATGGCAAGATTCTTTGTTTTTAAAACATCCTTCGATCCAAAGGTTGACTCTGTTTTTTCGTCAACCTATTGTTAACTTTATTTTGCAAGCAGTTATTGTATTAGTGGTGACGAGATTTCTCACTTATACCGGTTGGTTGGTTTACAATCTGACTAATCGGCCCGATCCGCCTTACTGGGATTTTAAGTGGTTTTATGTAGCGAGTAGATTAGCCCATCAGCATTTGAGTCCCTTTAATGTCGAGGTGTTTAACATCGGTTTCTGTAGCATCACAAAAGTGTGCGGGTTTATTCCATCTTTTGTTTATCCACCTAATATTATTCCTCCGCTGTGGTTTTTGGGCTATTTCCCGATGAAGACTGCTTTCACAATCTGGACTTGGCTGCATCTTATTGCCACAGGTTTTGTTTTATGGGGAGCGAATATCTTGTTGGTGTCGCACTCACGAGCTTTTCGGACTATTTGTAGTATATCAGTTGCATTCCTCTACGGTTTTGTCTTCGATCTTCAAGTTGGCAATGTGGCAACTTTTATTGCGGTTCTGCTGTTATGGATGTTTATTTATGCTAGAAAAGATCAGGATGTAATTGCAGGAGTTTTATTAGGAATTGCATTTTTTAAACCTACTTTACTTATATTATTTATTCCTTATTTTTTAATCAAAAAACGGTTTAAGCTAGTGTGTATATCTATAATCACGGCAACTTTTTTGACAGTTATAGGTCTAGCTGTAACGGGCAATTCCTTAACAGAATTTATACAGGATGCGACTCGTGGATTTCGACTCTGGCTCAATGATCCATCGAATAATCCTTATATTTCTATGAGCCGCCTTGATTTAAGGGTTATGGGACCGAGATTTTTCCCCGCGAGTCCCTTCGTGGCGAAGCTATTTTCTGACTTGATTATTCTGGTGCTAGTTGGTTTAGTGAGTTGGTATTTTTACAAAAAACAATCTCGTACTGCTTGGTCAAAAAAGGTTGACTTATCTGAAATGGTGCTAATTTCTACTTTGAGTATTGCTATCAACTATTCTCAGCCAACCAGTTCTGTGATGTTAGCACCTGCGGTGGTTTTTTTGCTGAATGATTTATGTTTTCAGATTAAAAATTGTGCCTTCTCTAGGCAAAGAATGTCGGTTTGGTTATTGGGCGTTGGCTGTGTCATGGTGCAAACCGCAGTGATTCATGGCGGGCTGTTGGTGTTTCTAGGAAGGCGGTGGAACTGGAAGGGGGGGGAATTGCCTTATTTGTTTAAAGTAACTATTTTTTCACTACCGAGTTATGCGATTTTAGGCCTTACGTTAAGTGTTTTAGTCTTAGCGATTACATCTCTTGGTCAAAAACAGGTTGCTGAATTTGACCGACAGAACTGAAGCAGGAAATAGACATTCATCTGGCCAAGAGTAAGTAATAGGTAGCGTGTGCACCATGTTTCATCTCTCTCTTCTCTTCCTCTGTGCTCTCTGCGTCCTCTGCGGTTAAATCATTCAGAAACAACCTTAAATGATATTACTCGTTGCTATCGCTTTTTTGTTGCTGCGATCGATCGTCGTTTTGAATTCTCCCCTCAGATTTAGCCTCATCTACTGCTTCTTGAATTAATGTCAACACCATATTCGAGACCGGCCGATAATGCGATTTGGCTAACCGCTCTAGGTCTGCTTTAAGTTCTTCTGGAAGATATACAACTATTCTGGGGAGTTTTGCTGGCAAGGCTGTTATTTGTGCTTTTACTGCCCTATTGTACCTTTTTTTGACCTCTACAGTATCAATTTCACCCTCATGTGTTGACTCGGAGTGCATACCGTGATACTTTAGAGTAGACACCAAACAAAACCCCCACCGCTCAGACTCGCAATCGTTCGGTGGGGGCTTGAACTCCCATATTTAGGAGAAACTGTATGATATCACAGCCAAAATCAGTTCCCGAACTGCTCCGGGAAGAAATTCCTGATGTACCTCAAGGTAAGCAACCGATTCGTTTGCTGTTGTGTGGCGTTCCCAAAGCGGTAGACAGCATCGTTAATCTGTTGCACGTTTTAGGTTTTGCAGAAGTTGGGGAATGGAGCCCGCCTCTACCATCGCCGATAGCGGGTGAGGTAATTCGGATTTTAACCCGTTACTGGAAAGAGTAATCTTTGAGGGCGATCGCACTTTTTTTGTGAAGTGCGATCGTCCATTAACTCACTTCCAAAAGTTGCCTCAAAAACTCAATAAAATTTGCCAAAGCAGGAACCTGCTGTTGCGTCTGTTCGCTGACCCAATTATTATCAGCAATACTTGTTGTATTAGTCTTCCCCGGTTTGAGAACACTGACAACAGTAGCAACTAAAGCTTTCCGATCATCAAACGGGCCCCAGTGATTTTTGTGTTCCTCAGACAGGCCATTCAAATAAGCCAGCCCGCAATTCATAACTTCAGGATAGACAACGTTGCCGCACTCGCACAATAAATTATCTAAAACACCTTGCTGCTGATTATCTGGCAAAACATAAATTCCTGTTCGCGGTGGCCCTTCCTGACAAATCCCAGCCTGATTTGGAAATCCCGGAAAATCATTCTGAAACTGCTGAGAATAGTCTCTAGCAACAGTATCAGGATGCTTCTTGTCAGAATCAGCAACTATTCCAAAGGCTGCAATATCTGCTTTATATTCAGGATGGTTAGCAAAAGTTGCTTTAACATTTCTTCCCAAATTGCTTCCTTCCCCAGAATAGATAGCAACAGAAAGAGTGTCATTCAACAAGATAGAAGGCATATCAAGACGCTTGTATAAGTTTCCCTGTCTGGGATAAGGAGGTATGAAATTGCGCCAAAATGGTTCTAATTTGGATTCTTGTCCGTCAAAAGATTGAAAGCCCAGGAACTTGAGCACTTTGCCTACAAATGCTTGATCTTGTGGGCCTTCTACTCCGATGAGTGCGTAACTGCGGTTCACCTGCGAACCTGCTGTCCCAACTCATCCCGAACTATATGGAGTGTTTCTCTATCTAACCGAATAGCTTTAGTTTGTGACTCCCGTTTCTCTAAACGATAAAGAACTAAGTCTGTCTCCGAATCGCTAGCATCCAACATCGCATCAACTGTTTCTAAACTATGGGTAGTTACAAATAATTGAACATTCATTAGATTTATGTTATAATTAGAGGTTTTAAATTTCATCCCCTAGAGCTAACTCATAATTGTAAATTGCTGACAACAAAT
>NZ_JAUBRK010000036.1:0-82965 GCF_036701825.1 Microcoleus sp. MOSTC5
CGCTTCTGTGATTTATTGCGTAAGCGTTGCTTGCCGTAGGCGTCGCATCCTTCTTTAAAAACTGTCCGGAGTATTGTTCAAAGATCAACCGGACTTGTCTAAGGAAGAGCGTGATGCTCGTGAAGCAGCAAGAACAGCTACAAACATTGGGGCTGTTGCTGGTGTGGCTGGTGCCGGTCTTGCCACCGTAGCTGGCGGTGCTTCTGGTGCTGCAATTATGGGCACCCTTGCTGGTATCGGTGGCGTTGTCGGGGGAGGTGCGATCGCTGGTACTGCCATAGTTGCTGCTGCACCTGTTGCGGCGGCGGCTGCTATTGGATACGGAATATATAAACTGTTTGGAGGTAAAGGGAAAGATAGTTAGTTCAGTTTGGCTTTGAAAGTCTAATTAATCTGAAGTTTAGCGGAACACTTAATTATGATGGATGAGATAGTCAATAAGTTAGCTGGTCTAGGAGTTGCTGGTTTAGTCTTAGTTGGGCTTGTTGCAACCTCTTCTTATGCAGGAGCCGTAGCAATTACAACTTCGTTAGCTTTTTTAGGTGGTCCTTTTGGCATGATTGGTGGCGCAGTTGCTCTCACCTTGATTGCAGGCGTTTCAAGCATGATTGCAAAGGTTGGGGTTGAGACTTTAGCAAAGGCTGTAGTTCAGGAACTCAAGAAGAGTGGCAGATCTGAGAGTTCTATCATTCAAGAAATCAATAATTTTCCAATGATTACTCAAGGTCTACGTTCCCAACTACGTGAATATGTCCGCCTAGTATAAAAGGAATAAGTGTGATTGCTGCTCTCCATTAGTGCGATCGCCTTTTTTTGTAGGTTGGGTTGACGCTGGTGTCAGCCAACCTCTTTGTCTACTTATACTATCTTATCCATTTCCACCATTTCAAAGTGCGCTGATTGCACGGATACTGATCGCACATAATCATCATCCCTAATTTGCGATCGACCTCCCGCATCAATTCTCCACAAACCATCCGGCTGAAATTCGTTATCTGCGTCCAAGCGCACAGTAGCATTTTCGCCCAATTCCACCCCAGCCAACGTATAATTTGATTGTGTTGTTCGCCGCGACTTCTGAATCTTACCGATGATGCAACATAATTTTTTTTTACCTATTCAGTTAGCGATAAAAAAATAAGCAAACATAGCATCGCGGGGGCGAGTTTTGCCACACTCAACTCGCTCCTAATATTAAATTATAACTAAATCCACCCCTTAAACCTTCTGCTTCTTCCTTCGCGTCCTTCGCCTCTTCGCGGTTCGTTTCTAACGCAAATACTCAATCCAAGCCGGCAAAACCTCCGGCGAACCGTACCACTTCCCCGGAGAACGAGGCGAATGCCAAACCCCTTCCAACACCAGATTTTCGGCCCCGTCCAAAACAGCAGCTTCCACCGGCGTAATTCCATCTCCCCAAGTTTCGCCCTTCCCCACAGTCAACTCGTAACTTTTATAAGCCAGCCAAGTCCCTAAACCCCGCTTGCCAAAAACAGCCTTTCCAGCAGCGCACACGTAGCGCACCTGCGGGTGAAAAGCCCCCGGATAGTGAATTTTGACAAAATCTAGATTTTTGCGGGTCCAGCGCTCTTGAGAGACGTGCGGCGTGCCTAAAGTAATTAAAGTATTCACGTAAGGGTGAGCTTCCCACAAACCCGCGTCCTCAAGCACGTCGCCGTGAATCGTGTAAGGCTTTTCGCCCAAATAAATGCGAGAAATCCAGCCGCCGGCGGAATGACCGACGAGATTGATCTGGGGAACGCCGTATTGCTGTAACATTTGTTTGACCGTGCGATCGAGCTGTCGCAAAATTGGCACCATCGACCGCCCGCCAAAAGTCGGCAACCAATCTCCCTTGCCCAGAGGCACTGTTACTGTTGGGAAACCTCGATCGACCAGAGATTTTTCTAATTCGCGATAGTCGGAAGCAGCAGCAAAATATCCTGGTAAAATCACGGTTGGTAATGGCATTGTCAATTTTAGATTTTAGATTTTAGATTTTAGATTTTGCGGCCGGAGTGCTACGATCTGTTTTTCAAGTTCAAAGACACTTGCCGAAGCATTCTTTGGATTGCTAACATCTGCCGCTCGTTAAACCTTTTGCTTAGGGAATATCTACTTCTATGGCTCGCGAGCCGATTCAAACATGGTATTTTACCCTAGTTGTCGTTCACTTAGAAGACCGTTTTCTACTGGTACAAGAGCGCAAGTACGAGCAGCAGTGGTATCTCCCAGCAGGGCGAGTGGAAAAAGGGGAGACTTTGCTCGAAGCTGCTATGCGCAATACCATCGAGGAAGCGGGCATTTCCGTCATCGTTGAGGGAATTCTCAGGGTAGAGCACACAGTGATGCCTAGGGGTAACGTGCGCCTCCGAGTCATTTTTGTGGCTCGTCCAGAAGATAAGACGCCGCCCAAGAGCAAGCCGGATGAGCATACTTTGTGCGCTGGCTGGTATTCTCTCAAGGAATTAGACCAGTTGTCTCTACGGGGAGAGGAAGTTCGGGAAATGTTTCAATATATGGCAAGCGGCGCTCCCATTTATCCCATCGACTTGCTCACCATCGAGGGAGCTCCTTTTAAAAATTACCGCTATCGCTGGTGAATCCATCGATTTTGGATTTTGGATTGAATAATTACTTCCACGGATGAATCCGGTTGTGTAACCGAATTGGAAACAGGAGTAGATCGAACGGATCGATCGTGTTTAATGAATTAGTGGCGCTCCAGATCCAGGAAAAAGACGGTATAGCAGCGGCGCAGTCTGTTTTTTGCTCGCCCCAGTCCGGCCCGTCTGACGCCCCGCTCACCATTCTCAACAATAGCTGAGAAACCGAGTATAGGGTTCGGCAAAAGGCATTCGGAAAGAAAAACAATGCTTTCAGCAATTAAGAACGTCCTAACCCTATTGGCAGTTGCTACAACAGCGAAGAAAAATCTCGGTTCTCAGGTTGAATCCCTCAAGAAACCAGCTTTCTACGCTTGAGTGCTTGAGTTGAGGGTCGTGGAATCTAAATAAAAGTCGATCGGGCAATTTCGATACCGACCGTGCTAAAATTATACCTTTGAATTCCCAACCTCTCCTCATTAAAACGAATTCACACTCAATCACAACCACAACAATATAAATTACCAATCCCCCAATCACTCAATCCCCCAATCCCGCAATCCCCCAATCTAAAATCTAACCATCTCCCAATCCCCCAATCTAAAATCTAAAATCTAAAATCTAAAATTTAAATGACTGACTCTTCCTCCCTAGCCAACACCCTTTCCGAACCGCTGCGCCAGCCTTATTGGTGGGCAGCTTTAGCTTCTGTGGGCCTTCACGGAGTGCTCGGAGCAACCGCCCCGACGCTCTCAAGCATACTTTATGGTGGAAATTCCTCAAAAAATATCCCCGGTTCTGTCGGCTTGGTAGAACTAACTCCCACAGAGGCCGGCCGCCTGCCACAAGCCATACCCCCGCGCCCGTCCAGTAAGCCGTTTTTGATTGCACCAGTTCCCTTGCCCGCCTCGCCCAAGTTAGCGGCGCCCTTGCCCCCCGCACCTCCAGCTATCAACTTGCCCGCCCTACCGCCGGGAATGCCCCCTCCTGGATTCTTTTCCCCCCTCCCTTATTCCCCTCTCCCGTCCTCTCCCGCCCCAACAGCAGCTCCGCCGCCTCCGAAAACTCCATCCCCAACATTCAGAGCCCCCTCCCAGCCAACACCCACTTTCGTCCCGCCAGTACCTCCCAGCGGTTTGATTTTCCCGCCCTTGCCCGGTAATTTCGATCGCAATATCCCGCCGCCGCCATCTTTGACAGAAGTGCCCCAGCTTCCCGGCAGCGCCTCGGAAGATGAAGCAGAGACGCTCAAAAAGATCATAGCCAGTAGAGGCGGACTCCCACTATTTCCAGACGGAGCTCCAGTCTTTACCCCAGAATTCCCAATTGCTGGCAGGAATGTGGGACCCGATGGAGTACCAAAGTTGACTCAAAAAGATCCCAATAAAAGGAATCTCATCGCAGAAACTCCCGAAGAAAGAATCAAGAGGCAACAATTTGAAGAGGGACAGCGACAGCTAGGACAGTCCGACCAACCGAGTTCAAACTTACCCACCGACAGAGAGACACAGCTTGCGGCTGCAAATACCTATGTTGCTTTGTTTGAGAGATTCAAAAAGGCTTATCCTGACTTGGAAATGACGGGGCCGACTCCTGTGAATATCCCTTATCCCCTAGCAGCTTGCTCGCAAAAACTTGAAGGAGTAGCAGTTTTCGGAGCAGTTGTCAGCCCTCAAGGTTTGCTCAAGGCCGAGCCTCAAGCGATCGTCCCGACGGGTTACGGCATTCTCGACAATGCTGCTAAAACTGCGATTATTAACCCTTCTCTAACATTTTCTGCAGCCAGCACGCACAAGCTTTACCAAGTAGCTATTCCGTTTAAATACGACGAAAAAGTTTGCAGCGGCATTCCTGTCACCCCATCCACCGCCCCAACCAGGCCCAACCCAGCAGGCCAGCAGCGGCCAACGGTAACCCCGACAGATCCCAAACCCACAAACCAGCAGCCCTCCCCAGCGCCTGCTGAAGTGAAACCGCAGTTTGAGAAGCCGCCGGCCCCGTCAAACAAACCGAAGCCTGGGGATCAAACCTCGCCGCCGGTACAAAAGCCCGCCGCCCAACCGTCGCCCTCACCTCAACCGAAACCAGCCGCCGAACAGTCACCTTCTCCTCAACCGCAGCCCGCCGAACAGTCCCCGCCGGAAGCTGCGCCATCTCCTGCCCCCGAAGTGTCGCCGTCGCCGGAAGCTGCGCCATCTCCTGCCGAAGTGTCCCCGCAGCCGTCGCCGGAAGCTGCGCCATCTCCTGCCGCCGAAGTGTCGCCGTCGCCGGAAGCTGCGCCATCTCCCGCCGAAGTGTCACCGTCGCCGGAAGCTACACCCTCTCCCGCCACTACCGAAAATTAATTGGGAATGGGCAATTGGTAATATCCAATCTGCTTGCTTCACTATTGTGAGTTAGTAGTTAGTAGGGTGCGTCAGCTTCGATATTTGTTAGTTCTCAAACAAATTTCTACTTGCTGACGCACCCTACTTTCTTAACTGATAATCAAATTGTTTTTCGTCTGCCAGACCCGGACTTTTGAGGGCGGTCGTCCTGACTGCAAACCTAATGACCTATTACCTTAACCTCTCAAATGTATTGAACTTTATACATTTGAAATAAGTCGCCACTTTGCTTTTTTACTACCTTAGCGCCAGCAGCTTTCATCATTTTTTCCCAATTTTCTATTGTCTCTAAAAATACTTCTCCGGCTCGATAAGTCTCCAAAATTGCCCAATCTTCTGCTAGAGGAGAATTGGGATTGAGGACATCAAAAACAAAATGACCGCCCGGTTTTAGTACCCGCTTTACTTCTCCCATAACAATACTCCAATAGTCTATGGGATAGTAACAGCTAAAGCCTGTAGCGAGGCATAAATCGAACTGAGCCTCTTCGTAATTTAACTGGTGAGCGGGGGCCCATTCTACGCCTTTGAACAGCTTAGAATTGAGCTGAGGGCCGCGAGCGTTTAAGGCGTCTCGCGCCGCGCTGCTGATTTCTTGACCGTAAAAATATGCTTCCCAATCCCGCCAAGGGTAGATGAGAAAGCTGACTCCGCAGCCAATGTCTAAACAGCGCTGATTTTTTTGAGGTTTGGCAATTTTCCAGAAGGGAGAAACTGTTTTTGCTTGGAGAGTTCCTGCGACTGATTCCAAGAAAATCGGCATTGATTCGACTTCTTCGGGTAAAGCGAAAGCTTCTCCTCGGTATTCGCGATCGAACCGAGAGGCCACTTGCGACAGTAAAACTTGCCAGCTATCTGATTTTCCTTTAGCAAACCAAGTCTGCTCCTGACCCGCCACTGGGCGATCCGACTTTTTAGACATTCTTGAATTACCTTTTAGTGGCTTTGAGAGCTTTTGTAAAGTTTTGGCGGTAAGGCTTATTAAAAATTAACGCGGGCCACAGCAGAGACAGCTTCAGGCGATTTGTAAAACTTCTGTCGAAGTTAGTGCGATCGAAACCATTCCAAAATTTCCAAATACCGCCGCCGTAAGCGACTAGCAATGCCAAGCTAATTAACGTACTCATTTAAAAAACCCCTAAGCAATGGATAGGATTTTGGGTCAGCTAGTCAAAGCGCTACTCTTAATCTATCATTTATCAGACGCCAAGCCGCACCGATACCTGTAGCAATTCCACCTTCAGAAAGAGACTTCAAAATCCCCGCCGGTCACAAACTTAAAAATAACACCCCCAAAATAGCTTTCACCGAGCAAGCAAGAAGGGACTTCTGCCAAAAGTCGATGATTCTGAGGACTTATACCATTTTAGATTGAAGAATTGAAGAATTAAAGAATTGGGAATGACTGATGAGATAAGGGTTTGGAGCTGACCTACAGTTGCATTATTTTTTTAAACTGGTATTATCCAACATCCCCTACAAATCCGAACTCGACCGGGGGATTGGTGCGGCGCCGCAAGTTCTAATGCGGTTGAAATCGGTTGCTGTTGGGGACGGCTTGGTCGATCGGGATTTCCCAGACGTGTAACTACTAGAAGATATTTAACTAAGAACTGATAGCCGGCGGCCCACGAATTACAGCAGGCAAACTTTTTCTAGCGGACAATGACGGTAGAGAGCTTTCTAAGCAAGGAGGATTTTATGCGTGCAGTGCTGATGGCTGGGGGGTCGGGAACGAGGCTCAGACCCCTGACGTGCGATTTGCCCAAACCGATGGTGCCGATTCTCAATCGCCCGATCGCAGAACACATTATCAATTTGCTAAAAAGGCATCAGATTACGGAAATTATTGCTACGCTGCACTACCTTCCCGATGTCATGCGCGAATATTTTACTGACGGGGCAGAGTTTGGCGTTCAAATGACTTACGCTGTGGAGGAAGACCAACCGCTGGGTACGGCTGGTTGCGTCAAAAATATTGCTGAATTGCTCGATCGAACTTTTCTGGTCATCAGTGGTGACAGCATCACAGACTTCGACTTAACGGAAGCGATCGAATTTCACCGCAGCAAGCAATCCAAAGCCACGTTAATTTTAACTCGCGTTCCCAATCCGATGGAATTCGGGGTCGTGATTACCGAGGAAAATTACCGCATCAACCGCTTTCTGGAAAAGCCTTCTAGCAGTGAAATTTTCTCCGATACCGTCAATACCGGCACCTACATTTTAGAACCGGAAGTATTGGACTACCTGCCTGCAAATAAAGAGTGCGACTTCTCGAAAGACTTGTTTCCCTTGCTGCTGGAAAAAAACGAGCCGATGTACGGTTACATCGCCGAGGGTTACTGGTGCGATGTCGGCCAGCTTGATGTTTACCGGGAAGCTCAGTACGACGCGCTGCGGGGAAAAGTCAAACTGGATTTGACCTACTACAACCAAGTTCGATCGGGAGTTTGGGTCGGTCAGAATACTTTTATTGACGATAGCGCGATCGTCGAAGCACCGGCGATGATCGGCAGCAATTGTCGGATTGGAGCCCGAGTTAAAATCGATGCCGGTACGGTGATCGGAGATAACGTGACAGTCGGGGCCGATGCCAACCTCAAACGTCCCATCGTCTGGAACGGAGCAATTGTCGGCGAAGACGCTCACCTTAGGGCCTGCGTGATTTGCCGGAGTACCCGCGTAGACAGGCGCGCTCATGTATTGGAAGGTGCGATCGTCGGTTCTATGTCGATCGTAGGAGAAGAAGCGCAAGTGGGGCCAAGCGTGCGCATCTGGCCGAGCAAAAATATTGAATCCGGCGCTCTGTTAAATCAAAATTTAATTTGGGGAGAACAAGCTAAGCGGAATTTGTTCGGTCAGCGCGGCGTTCAAGGGCTGGCAAATGTGGATATTACCCCGGAATTCGCGGTGAAATTGGGCGCAGCTTACGGCTCGACTTTGAAACCCGGGACTTCGGTATCGGTATCTCGCGACCAGCGGAGCATTTCGCGGATGGTTTCGAGGTCTTTGATCGCAGGTTTGATGTCGGTAGGAATTAATGTGGTCAATTTGGAATCGACGGCAATTCCGATCGCGCGCACGGTTTCGTCTACGCTATCGGTTGCTGGCGGCATTCACGTTCGCATTTCGCCCGATCGATCCGACCACATTTTAATTGAATTCTTCGATATCAAAGGCATCAATATTACTAAAGCTGCTGAGAAAAAAATCGAGGGCGCTTATTTTAAGGAAGATTTGCGGCGGGCTCTAATTCCCGAAATTGGAGAGATGTCGTACTTTAACCAAGCTCTCGACGTTTACAACCGCATTTTTGAGCGGCAGATGAATGTTGAGGCAATACGCTACAGCAATACTAAGGTGGTAATCGATTACGTTTACGCAGTTTCCGGAGCAATTCTGCCGCAAATGCTTGCTAAGTTCGGCTGCGATGCGGTGGTGCTCAATGCGAGTCTCAAGCAGACTTCTCTGAGTAACGGCGAACGGGAATATTTGCTCGACCAACTCGGCCGGGTGGTGAAAGCACTCAGCGCTAATTTTGGAGTGCAGGTGTCGGCTAACGGCGAACAGCTCATTTTGGTAGATGAGTCTGGGATAGCCATTCGCGGGGAAATGCTGACGGCGTTGATGGTAAATTTGATGCTGACTTCTGATCCCAAAGGTACAGTAGTAGTGCCGGTGAATGCCTCTTCTGCGGTGGAGGCGATCGCCCGCCGCTATCAAAGCAAGGTAATCCGCACAAAGGCGAACCCAACTGCTTTGATGGAAGCCGCTAACAGGAACCCGAATGTGGTTTTGGGCGGCAGCGGTCTTATGGGTTTTATTTTCCCGCAATTGCATCCCGGATTTGACGGGATGTTCTGCATTGCTAAAGTGATAGAAATGATGACGATTCAGGAGCGATCGCTCGGACAGATCAAGGCCGAACTTCCCCGCGTCACCCACCGCAGTTACAGCGTCCGCTGTCCTTGGACGGTCAAGGGTTCGCTGATGCGGCATTTAGTAGAAACTCATTCGCCCGATCGTTTAGAATTAGTAGATGGAGTGAAGATTTTTAACTACAGCGACGACAATTGGGTATTAGTTTTGCCCGATGCTAGTGAACCGACCGTTCATATCTTCGCCAACAGCGAGGATCGAGATTGGGTATCTGAAACTTTGAAGGAGTACCGCGCCCTCGTTCACGATTTTGTCAGTCAAGCTGAGGCGGCGGTTCGCCAAGATAAATTTGGTAACGGATAATTGGTAATTGCAAATCGGTAATCGGTAATCGGTGACAACTAATAGCGAATAGCGCCAAAAAATCAGTAATTACCAATTTGCAATTTGCAATTACCAATTTGCAATTACCACAAGCAAGACACGCAAGTCATCGGTACACGAATAGCTATTTCTTCCTTCTTCTCTCTTCCTTCTTTATCCAATTCCCAATTACGCACAGATAACAGATGAATAGCTGCATTTTGATGGCGGAAATAATTCAACAACCGCAACTCCGTTATACTCCTGACAATCAACTTCAAATCGCTGAGATGTTGGTGCAGTTTCCAGGCCCAAAACCGGAAGATCCGCCAGAACATTTGAAAGTGATAGGATGGGGAAATTTTGCTCAAGAAATTCACGAGAAATATCACGAGGGCGATCGCGTGATTATTGAGGGACGGCTGAGCATGAATACGATCGAAAGAGACGGTATTAAAGAAAAGCGCGCTGAACTGACAGCTCAAAGGATTTACAGTGTCGGCGCCGATGCAATGACTGCTGCTCCCCCAACTAGAAGCGCCCCCGAAGCGGCTCAAATTCGCGACAGCGCGCCTGCTAATGTGCCGAGCAACGTGGTTCCTATGAGTTCGCGAGGTCGCAGTCCTAACAGCGCTCCAGGTGGCGCTAACCGCACGTCTAGTTCGGATTGGAACTCGCATCAGCCTTCAAATTCTGAGTCCGATAGCCAGTCGGGTTCGTCTAACGAAGCTGACAATCCCGATTACGATCCGATTCCATTTTAAAAATTAAGGTGCATCACTTTACAACTGGAATGTTCGATCGAAAGTGACGCACCTTAATTTAAGAGCGATCGCACTTCAGGAAAAAAAGGGCGATCCTCTTCGAGGGCTGCGCTAACGAATTTGGCTCAACTACGAGCTAAATTGCAAATTTTACAGCTCGATAGTCACAATTTTTTTCTTGCTTTTTTCGTCGCGCAGCACGACTGTATTGTAGGGTGATGTATCCGTCCCCAGCGGAATTGGCAGCTTAAAGCTGCTGCTTTTATGCTTAAGTTCGCCTAAATCAATGCTTTTCGTTATATTGCCATCTGTTGCCAGATAAGCGGTAAGTTCGCCTTTATAATCTTCAATCAAAAAGTCTCTGAAGAAAAGGACTTCCCCACCCTCCTCGGCATCGATAGCAAGGATGACCGTACCGCTAAACGTTGCGCCTTTTTCTTGTTCATCAACCGTCGCCATTTTAATTTCCGAGGGGTCTTGACCGGACATATCAGACATAAATTTTTTCTCTTGAGCGGAGCGCAATAATCAACAAGAATCATACCTGACGCTACGGGCGATCGCAAAACTCTTAGGGCGTATTTCTGCATCGGTCTTGCTTCTCTCTAAGGTTAGAGAAGCCCGCAACCGCGCATTATACCACCAATTCTCTCAATTCTTGAGTCAGTAAGTACAGACCGTTAAAATTATCTCTATAATACCCCCAAGTCTCGCAAACACCGCCGCGTTAATTCGATTCGATATTTAGCATCCTTAGTCGGGAGTTTTTAAGTGATTGGGTGGAGAATTAAGCCTGATGTTTTTGATAATTTAAGAGCGATCGCACTTCACTCAAGAAAGGGCGATGCCCTGAAAAATTATTATTTCCAGTAACTGGTTAAAATCCGCATTACTTCACCTGCGATGGGGGACGCACCCTACACATTCGATCGCACTATTTCCACTCCAAAAACTTCTGCAAATTCAGCCGCCACGATCGCCCTAACTTGATCGACCTCAATTCCGGGGATAAACTGCTCTAAACTCCCAACAGGTCGATCGGGAATCCCGCAAGGTACAATTTGCCCAAAACCGGCGAGATCCGGACAAACATTTAAAGCAAAACCGTGCATCGTAATCCAGCGGCTGACTTTAATGCCGATCGCGCCTACCTTGTACCCATCCACCCAAACTCCAGTCATACCGGAAACCCGCGAACCCTTCAACCCGCAAACTTCCAGCACCCTCAGCAGCACTTCCTCCAACTGTCGCAAATACCAGTGCAAATCTTGCTGGTGGCGCCGCAAATTTAAAATCGGATAGCCCACCAATTGGCCCGGACAGTGGTAAGTCACCTCGCCGCCCCGCTCAACTCGGTGCAGTTCCGGTCCTGTTTGACTTGGGTCAAATTTCAGAAATTCCAGCTTTGCTCCCAGTCCCAAAGTGTAAACCGGCGGATGTTCAAGCAAAATCAGGACATCTGGCAAATCTGGTTTGTCGCGGCGTTCTTGCACGAGTTTTTGCTGGATTTCCCAAGCTTGGGAGTAGGGAACAACTCCCCAATCGAGGAGCAAGCAGGGTTGTGCATTTAGCTGTTGAGGGGTGAGAGGGGAAATCATGCAAAAAATCAATAGTGTTTTGACGGAATATTGGCGCAGTTTAAATCAAGAATTGTCAACATATAATAAAAGATTTGGAAGATAAGTGTTTTCGAGAATACATAGTGCTACTGTATAAAATATACCCACGTTACAGAAGGGAGGGAGCTCTATGAAGCTTGTTATCCAGGGTAAGAATATAGAAATCACCGATGCGATTCGCGAGTACGTCAATCAAAAGGTTGAAAAGGCAGTTAGCCATTTTCAAACTTTGACTACTGAAGTGGACATACATTTATCGGTGGCTCGTAACCCCAGGATCAATCCTAAGCAGACTGCTGAGGTAACTATTTATGCTAACGGCAGCGTGATTCGGGCTGAGGAAAGCACGGAAAGCCTGTATGCCAGCATCGATTTGGTTGCCGACAAGATAGCTCGTCAACTGCGGAAATTTAAGGAAAAACGCCACGACAATAAGACCCAGAGTAGTCCCAAAACGGTTACGGTAGTTGATGAACATCCTGTAGTAGCGGATCTGATTGGCGATCGAACTCCCGAACTTCCTGCTGAGGTGGTGCGGACTAAGTATTTTGCTATGCCTCCAATGACTGTGCAAGAAGCTTTGGAACAATTGCAGATTATCGATCACGATTTCTATATGTTCCGTAATGCGGAAACAGGCGAAATTAACGTACTCTACGAACGAAAGACTCACGGTGGCTATGGAGTTATCCAACCCCGCCACAGCAACGGTAACGGTAATAGCAAAAATGGCAAAACTGCCGAAAGCGCTACATCTGAAAAATCGAGTGTTGCGAAAAGCTAGATAATTGCTGAGTGCTAATAGTTAATGGCTGCAAGTCATTAGCAAAAAAGGACTAAAGTCCTCACTACAAACTCCTGGTTCGTAGTAAGGACTTTAGTTTTTTCTTGTTGTTTTAAGATAATGGTTCGTAGTAAGGACTTGGCTGATATTTCCTAGAGAAAATGGATGAACAATTATGCTATTGGAGTTAAGACAATTGAAGATTCAACCGGGTCAGCAATTACTGGTTGAGGATGTGAACTGGCAACAATTTGAAAGTATTTTGGCGGAATTAGGAGAACGTCGTGCTTCCCGACTTTCCTATAGTAACGGACGGTTAGAAATTATGGTTCCTCTGCCCGAACATGAAAAAGCCAAGGAAATTATTGGCGACATGGTAAAAATTTTGTTGGAAGTACGACAAATAGCATTTGAGTCGTTGGGTTCGACAACGCTGAAAAATGAACGCATGAGTCAGGCTGTCGAACCGGATACCTGTTTTTACATTCAAAATCAAGCAGCCGTTATCGGTAAAAATCGCCTCGATATGAGTATCGATCCGCCCCCAGACTTAGCGATAGAAATCGATCTCACCTCTCGCACGCAGTTGGATAATTATCAAATTCTAGGAGTGCCGGAACTTTGGCGATACGCACGGCGAGGGCTAAAAATCAACGTCTTGCAAGCCGAACAATATATTGAGTCTGATGTGAGTCCCACTTTCCCCAATATCCCGATTGTCGAACTGGTGAATCAGTACACTCAGCAGAGTCAAGTTTCTGGCAGAACCCCCGCTATTCAAGCTTTTAAAAATTGGGTACGGGAAAATCTCTAGTCTCAGAACTCCCGTTTTCACTACAAACCGTTACTTCGCAGTCACGAATTTAGTTTTTTCTTGGTTGTTTAGACAATGAGGACTTTCGTCCTCACTACAAACAATATATTTAAGCAAATCTATCTAACTTTTGATGGTTTCTAAAGTTTTGAGTGCT
Source organism: Microcoleus sp. MOSTC5 (assembly GCF_036701825.1). Taxonomy (NCBI): domain Bacteria; kingdom Bacillati; phylum Cyanobacteriota; class Cyanophyceae; order Oscillatoriales; family Microcoleaceae; genus Microcoleus; species Microcoleus sp. MOSTC5. The sequence goes on from NZ_JAUBRK010000036.1 coordinate 13,377, forward strand.
TCTGCAACGTGTGCTTTGAAGTCTAACATCGAGTCAAAAATATGCTTGACAACGCCTTCTTGGTCAATGACATAAGTTACTCTACCCGGCATAATCCACAGTGTAGCTGGAACTCCGTATAATTGCCGCACTTTGTTGCCAGTATCGCTCAGCAGTGTAAATGGTAGCTGATTTTTTGTGGCAAATTCCTGGTGCGATTGTGGCGAATCTTCGCTAATTCCTATTACTTCTGCACCTGCGTCTTTGAAGACTTCGTAACTATCTCGAAAAGCGCAAGCTTGGGTTGTGCATCCGGGTGAGTTGTCTTTGGGGTAAAAGTAGACTATGACGTTTTTTTTACCTTTAAAATCTTTGAGGCTGACTGATGTGCCAGTTTGAGATGGTAAGGTAAAATCGGGGGCGGTGTCTCCTACTTTAACTGTCATGTTTTTTTAACTTAGTAGATCTGTTTGCGTGAAAATTTAACTTTTGTTATTGTACAGTTTTTTGTGAGCAATAGTTCGCAGTTGCGATCGCCCGATTCGGTATCATCCCATTCTTGCTTTCTGGCACTCCTAAAAAAAAACCTTTTTACCAAATCGAGATGCTGTCGCCGATTCGCAGTTACGCGGATTAATTCGAGAGGCTTTTTTGAACCGCACATCCACGGGGATTCACGAATATTCTTATTAAGAATGGGAGGGGCGGCGCTGAAGCGTTACTACAAACTTACTTGCTATCGGCCTTTGGTTAAATTTTTTAATTCTCGCCATATTGGAGGAATTTGGCCGGAGTGTGTGCGCGGCTGGGTGAGGATTCCTTGAGTGGGACTGAACAGCAATGATAGCACAAATAATCCCGATGCAACTAAAACGATTGCGGGCCCAGATGGTAAGTTATAAAAGTAGCTGAGATACATTCCGCTAATGCTGGAAATAACTCCGATTATTGCGCCTAAAATCATTACTTGGTGCAGGCGAGTGACTAGGAGATATGCGGTACTTGCAGGTGTAATTAATAGGGACAAGACTAGCACTACGCCAACGGCTTTGAGGCTGGCAACTATTGTGAGGGCGATGAGTACCATCAGTCCGAAATTGAGCAGGTTTACTGGCAAACCTGTGGCTTGCGCTCCTAATGGATCGAATGTGTAAAATAGCAATTCTTTGTAAAACAATACTACAACTAATAAGACTACGGCGACAATGACGGCTGTGTCGATCGCATCTTCGGCAGTAACTCCCAGGATGTTGCCGAAAAGAAAGTGGTTGAGGTCGATCTTGTTGTCTTTTTGGACGATCGTAATTAGGGTGATGCCGAGGGCGAAGAATGCCGAAAATACGATGCCCATTGCCGCGTCTTCTTTGATTGTCGATCGAGCTTTGATCCAAGCTATGATTACTGTACTCAAAACTCCGGCAATGAAAGCGCCGATAAAGATATTTGCTCCGAGGATAAATGCGATCGCCAATCCGGGCAAAACCGAGTGGCTGATGGCGTCTCCGAGCAAGGCCAGCCGCTGTACCATTAGGTAGCTGCCGACGATCGCGCAGACGATGCCGACGAGAATGGCAATTACGAGCGATCGCTGCATGAATCCGTACTGCAACGGCTCAATTAAGGTTTGTATCATAAAATTATAAAATCACAGCTAACTAATGACTAAAAACCAAAGCAACCCGGTTTGATCCGAGATGTTGCACCATTCTCAATAAGCTTTTTATGAACAGCCAAGATGCCTGTTCCACAAGAAAATTCACTCTTTGTGGAACAGGCATCTTGCCTGTTCTTGAGAATGGTGCAAAATGTAAGTTTGAGCCGAGATTTATCGTTGCCCAACTCAAGATTATCAAAAAAACCGGGTTCAAGAGCGTAACTCCTAGATTATTGACATACTCACCGACCTGAAGGTGCGGTGATTCCTAAGCCTCACAGCTTAGGTTTCTGCTTCTTAGCAACTGCCTCTACCCACAAGGAGATTTGGTCTTACGTTCGCTCCACAGACTAACCCCGCAAGCCCTGCGGTTTTATGTGTCGAATAGCAACAAAAATCTTTGTTGTTTGATTCTAGGGGTGGACTGCCCATTGCCCTGTCCTCTTTTCCCGGTCTACCGATTTTTCTTCCCCGTTGCAGTCATTGCAAGCTTTGGTGTTAGGGTTTATGTCTCCATCGTCGCGGGTGGGTCATTGACCAATTATATTGTAACATAAAGCCGTCCTAAAAGGACGGGGTTTCTACCCAATTTTTTAATGATTGCTGGCTAATTAAGCTGCTTGTCCGGCAAAGAACATTACTTGTCCGCCGTAGGCGCGGTAAAGGTTTTCTTGCGTTAGCACTTCTTGGCGGGGACCAGCGGCAATCAATTCTGTATTTAGCAAAATTAAATCGTCAAAATTGGTGATTGATTCGCCTAAGTCGTGGTTGACTACTAAGACGGTTTTTCCGGCATTTGCTAGCTGGTGGAAGATGTCGAAAATGATATTTTGAGTTTTTTGGTCAACGCCGACAAACGGCTCGTCAAAGCAGAAAATAGCGGCTTCTTGGGCTAATGCTCTAGCTAGAAATACTCGCTGTTGCTGTCCGCCGGAAAGTTGTCCGATCGGTCTGTCTTTGTAAGCACTCATGCCTACTCTTTCTAAGGCATCGGCAGCGGTGCGGCGGCTAGCTGCCGAGAAGCGACGAAACCATCCGGCTTTTCTGACTCTTCCCATCATCACGACATCCCAAACGGTGGCGGGATAGTTCCAGTCAATTTGCGATCGCTGCGGCACGTAGGCTACTGTTTCGAGTCGATCGGCGATCGCTTCTTCGCCACAGGTAACAGTGCCGCGATCTGCGGGAATTAAGCCCAACATTGCTTTGATCAGCGTGCTTTTGCCAGCACCGTTGGGGCCAATAATACCCGTCAGCCTTCCCGGTTTGACGGAAAGATTGATATCTCTGAGTGCCTCTACCGTGCGGTAGTTTACTGCTAAGTGCTTAACAGCGATAATTTCTGTGTCGCTAGCCGTGTCTGGGAGGTGGCAAACCATTTGAGACCAAGGAGTCTCGTTGGGGAAGGCGGCGGTATTCATGGCGGTGACTATATCTCCTTTTTGTTAAGTTTACTGTAAAAATGAAAAGAATATGAAATCCTCGGTAAATAGGAATAATCTGGAACGCAGGAGAGGTAGATAATGCGGCAGTGCAAGCTCGAAACCCCTCAAACCATAGGTTTGGCGGCGAAAATCTCAAGTAGGTTAAAACTGATATCCACCATTTTCAATAACAGGCAAGATGCCTGTGAAGCGAAGAGTGAGTTTTCTTGTGGGGTGGGCATCCTGCCCGCCCAGAGAAGGGTTGTTGAGAATGGTGCAAGATGTGAGTTAAAACCGACGGCAATTGTGAAGCAACTTTATAAAGGAGAGTTTAGCCGTGAGTCGGGGATTGAAACCGCCGGCCTTGGATTGGACAAGTCCAAGGTATTTTTGATTAGAAGTATTGCCTGTGGCATTTTGACTGTGGGTTTATTTAGTTGCGCTCAAACCCAGAGCGATCGCCTCTCTCCAGAGGCAGATGCTAAACCCAAGGTAGTTGCTACCAGCACAATTATTGAGGATTTGACCGATCGAGTAGCGGGTGGCGAAGTTCAGTTAACAGGAATTTTGCAGCCGGGAACCGATCCTCACGTTTACGAACCGGTGCCAAAAGATTCTCAAGCTTTAGAAAAAGCTAACTTAATTTTGTATAACGGTTACAATTTGGAACCGGGATTAATTAGGATGATGAATGCCGCCGGAATTAAGGCGCGGAAATTAGCAGTGGGGGAAGTAGTCAAGCCTTTGCTACTGAATAAAGAAGGCAATACCGTACCCGATCCACACGTTTGGGGAAATGTGGAAAATGTAGTTCAAATGGTGGAAGCAATTCGGGATGCGCTAATCGACTTGTCGCCGGAAGATCGGGAGAAGTTTACGCAGAATGCTGTGAAACTTACTCAAGAGTTAAAACGTTTGGATATTTGGATCGAACAAGAGATTAAAACAATCCCCGAAAATAAGCGCGAATTAGTAACAACTCACGATGCTTTTCAATATTACAGCCGCGCCTACGGATTGGGAAGTGCGGGCAGTTTAATCGGGATTAGTACCGAGGAACAGCCGAGCGCTCAAACGGTGCAAAAGTTAGTAGAATCAGTGAAAGCGGCAGGAGTTCCTGCTATTTTTGCCGAGACTACAATTAACCCACAACTGATTAGAACAGTGGCGGAGGAAGCGGGGGTGAAATTGGCAGCGCAGCAACTTTATTCTGATTCGATCGGGGCGGCGGGAAGCGAGGGCGATTCTTATGTGAAAATGATGTCGGCTAATACTCGCGCCATCGTCGAAGCTTTGGGGGGAAAATACACGCCGTTTGAAGTTAGCAAGTAGCAATTAGGGAGCGTAATATCAAATCCGGTAGCATGGGAATTAATATTACCCACAGACTTGGAGACGGCAGTGCCGTGTCCCTACAATTAATTCGGGTAGGGACACGGCACTGCCGTCTCCTCTATAATTCCGGTGCCACCGGAAACGATATGATAGCCAACTGATACCAGTTTCCAACAAGAATGCAACTGTAGGTAAACTCCAAACCCCGATAGTTTTCATTCATTCCCAATCTAAAATCTAAAATCTAAAATCTAAAATGGTCTGACGCACCTACAACTTTCTGTTTACCTGCTTCGATAAAATTAAATTAAGCACGTTCAACTCGTTGGAACTTAAAAGATATTTATCGGTAAAAATCTTTTCTCTACTTTGCTCTAAACTGTAGCTTCTAAACACGATAAATGGAAAATCTTGATACTTGTGTCCGATCGGCATTACACTATCTACAGGGTAGATCGATCGCACATAAGCCGACAAAATATCCCGAAACCGCGTATCTTCCGGTTCTTCCAGCTTACTGTCAGCAAAATACTCCTGCATTTCCTCCCCGCTGACAAAAGCAAACAGCGGTATAGCATAATAGCGATCGAACTGCTGACTTTGCTGCTCGATATACTGAGTTTTCTCAACTTCGCTGTTAAGAAATTGCAATAACTCGATCGCACCTCCTCTAATTGCCGATATTACATTCTCCGGGGACGAATCGCTATCCCTAATTAGACGCATTTTGTGCAGCAACTTCTTCTCTAGACATTCCTTGATTTCCCGGTGCAGCGACATCTGGTAGGTTTCTACCAAAGTGCGATCGGCTAGAGGTACGATCAACAAACCACCGCAAACATGACCGAGTTCTAAATTATCATAGCTCAACAAACCATCAAGAGGATTGCACTTTTCCAAAAACTTACGATTAAAATCGTCCCGCATTTCCAGGTAAGACTCGCTCTTTTGACGGGACTTGTCATCATTTGTCAAAACAAACTCCCCACGACCCAAAAGCTGTTCCAGGCTCATATAAACCTCCTTAAACAACATATTTCCTCGGCGGCTCTCGCTCTTTAATGTCTTAATTAGAGCAGCCATTTTGCTGCTAAAAGTATCCCCTACTGCGGAAACCGACTTACCGCCGATGGGAATCATCAAAAACTTTTCCCTACCTAAATAACCGTATCCCGAAATTCGCGTCATCACCGCCGTCTTGAGAATTAGCAATAAATTCAACAAACTCAATTTGCTTTCTTGCAGGGAAAGTTCCGCATCATCAGCGTAATAAACTGCGGTATCAGATAAGTAAAAAACCAACTTCTTATCTTCACCATCAAGGGTTTTACCGTTGTCATATTCTCCGCGTCCCCGATAAATAACCTGTATGATTTCCATCAGATTTTTCTCAATCTGAAAGTGGGGAATATCAACTAAAATATGTTTGGCTTTCGGGAAAGAAAGTCCACGACTTCCCGCTGCAGTCATAAAGATTACTTTAGCTGTATTTTTGTATTCCTGTATTTTTTCTTTCTCCTCTTCCGAGATATTCGCGTGAATTTCCAGATAATCGGTAAACTGCTCAAACTTTTTGCGACAAACTCTAATTTTATTAATTAATTCAGTTAATCTTTGCTTGTTCTGAATGTATACTATAATTTGTTCTACACCTGGGATGGCTAATCGCTGATTGATATCCTCAACTATTTCAGATTGTACCCGCTTTACTAAATCACTATTCTGTTTTAAAGGCGCATTTTCACTGTATTTCACAGTTTCTACAAATACCTTATAAGTAATCTCTAGACTGCGCGCAGGGTAGGAATTAGCATTAATCACCTTGGCAGCTAGATTGTTGAATTTAAAAGGAATAACTTGTAAAGGTTGAATTTGTTCCGAATCTTTCGCTAACTTTTTAAAATAGATTTTGTCTGGTTCCGGTGACGTGTTATCAAGGTGTTGTTTGATGACATCAGGGTCAACTATCGAAGCATCTGCGACAATAATTTTAGTATTAAAGCCGTGTTCCCGCTTGTGCAAATCATGTTTTTTGACAATCTTGCCAATTCCGGCTAAAAACTCAACCCCACCATCATCTCCAGTAATTTCATCGATCATAATGAAAATATGTTTGATGCGACTGGATATTTCTTGCATTTTAGCCGGAATGACCCGTTTGTCCCGTTTATTGTAAGTATCTTGAAAAATTTTTTCTAAATGCTCTAGGGTATTTTGTCGGTTTTCTTTCATCTTCACCGATTGAATAGAAACGGTAGCTACGATATTACTAGATACCTGGCAATTGATCAGCGCGTATATACCTTCGCAAATGCTCTTGAGCACTCCATTTCCTTTAGGATTAATGGGTTTAATTACTGTTTCTCCCTTTTTTTCAAGTTCTGATTGATGATAGTCCTTCCGCTGAATTTCTGAATCATCCTTCAGGAAGCGAACAGTTTTTTTGGTGAAATCTTCGCGATAGCTATTCGATGCGTACTTGACGGTACAGTGTCCTGAATTGCTTTTGATGATATCGGCGTTAGTGTTGATACAAAATAATCGATCGTTGCAGAGCAAACCAGTATTTTTATATTTGAATTTTTCGATAATATCCAAGTTTACTTGCTTGCGGGGACTGACGTACAGAAATAAGAAACCGTCGTCGATATGGCTGCTTAGGAATTTGGCTATCGCAGTTGTTTTCCCAATTCCCGGATTCCCCGTCAAAAAGATATAAGTTTCATCAGATTGAAGCGCTTTCACAATCAATTGAGCGTGAGCATTTCTCAGATGTAATCCGCGATCGATTTGCAAATCATCTGCCAGTTTATCTGATATAATATCTATGGAATTAGCAAAATTATCAATCCGCTCTGTATGAGGTACAGGTTCAGTGACATTTTTACCAATTCCTAACAGAGCATCAACAAAGTTTTTGCCTTCTTTAAAACTGCGAGACGCGTTGAGTTGAATAACATCTAAAACTTCGCTGCGAGCATCGCTAATCTCTTTACCTTTCGGTTCATTCTGGTAAATCTGGGCACAAGTTGCTAACAACTTAATTTTGTCCTTGCGTAGGGAAATCGCACTGATATTGCGATCGCCATAACCCACCACATTAAACAAAACTTCAGCATCTTGTCCAAGGATACCTGTTTGTTGCAGAAATCCATAAAAACTGTGAGCATAGCTACCAGCCTGAATTAACTTAGTGCTTTCCTTATCCTTATACTTAAAAGCTGTAAAAAAGCGTTTTAAATCCTCTGAGAAATCAACACCTAAAGTGCTGGTATCCATCCGCAGATTAGAAAACACACTTTTCGATCGCAAATAGCTAATTTCTCTCATCAAATATTTGCGTATCACCTCTATTTCATTGATATCCTCCGTTTTTGGAGCTAGCGTCGGAGAAAACACAGACAAATCAACGCAGAGAATTCTAAAATCATTGCCATACTGTAACAGCATCAGCGTATCAGCCTGCAAAAACTCACCCTTTTTCGAGTAGCGGCGGATGTACGAGTTAATCTCATCATCTGATAAACTAAGTTGGGGAGTTTTTAACTGAGACAATAGCTCTTTAAACGCTTCTTTATCACCCTTGTTAGAGGTTCTGATACTGTTAGCATCACTAAAACTGAACTGACAATACACAATTTTCAACCGCTGCAAATTCCAGCCAGTAGAGTTGACGTACTCCCGAAAAAAATTCAACCCACCCAAAAAGCCTTTTTGGACAAAGAACAAACTCCATTTTTCAACTATTTCAGCATCTAAACTAGCCAGCAGATTGGCTTCCCTAACGATTTCCGCCGTCATCTTTGGCAATTTGAGCCTCTGCAAATCCAGACGGTAGGAATCACCAAAATTGTAACTTAAATTTTCCCGCTGAATATATGCCAGAATCCCGATATTGAATCCTACTTCAAACAGCCGCCCAAAATCTTCACCGATCATAATTGTGTACTTCCCTTAGTGACATTTAATACTTCTCTTACCTTATTCAAAAAAGCCAGGGAGTTAAACTCAGCATTCCCGCGCGGATGACTAAACACAGATAAAGCACCAACGGATTCATCGCCGATAATATGAGCGTAGGGGTCAAGTTTAAAACTCATATCTTTTTTGCGAGCTTCATAGCGATAAAAGTGAAAGATTGTTAAATAATGTAGCAAAGTATCTTTAATTTCACCGTCGTAAATTAACCCTTGGTGAAGGTCTTGATCATCCAGAATACCGTCGTATATATGCAACAAAGTAGAGTAGGAAATCACCCCGTTATAAAAGTTTTTATCCTCCTTTACTTTAAGTCCGTTAAACAAGTTAAAAAACATCACAGCTTGTTGACTGGTATCTGCAAACAAGCTCGAAAGCTCCATAGCATCCTGAATGTAAAAAGGTTTTCCCTTATCACCTAGGAAACTGCGGACATAGTATTTATCAAAAAACATCGGATAAATTTTGATATCTCGTCGCTCTCCCTTCAAAGTTCGGAGCAATTTTTTTGACATAAAAGACAATTCCTCGTCTTCCTCAGTCTTTGTAATATGCAGCGTACTCATGTAAGGTGCTTGCGAAATATATGCGAAATTCCGATATCCTTGCTGATAAAGCTGACTCATTGCATCTTCAAGGATTAACGGCTCAGTATAAAGGCGGCTGACACTGTAATTTTCGGAAAAAGTTTTCAGCACCTGAACTTGAATTGCATCGTCTTCGAGGCGATTAATCCCGATAGCTTCTCCGATTAAACTAGCTGTTCTTTGGAAGCGGTTTTTATTACTTTTTTTAGCATCACTGTCGCGACTGGAAACAACAATGATTGCTAAATTATCCAACTCTGGAGATAACTGCACATTGCTAAATTTAAACTTTTTCGGCAGAATTGAATACATTGAACTCAAACCGTTATGAAGTTTGTAACTATTTGGATCTTCTTTAATACGAAATCCCTGAGAAGTTGAGCGTTGTTTTTCACTCAAAATGTGAGATAATGTTTTGGAAAGGTTAGCCATAAATTTTCCTGAGGGCGAAGGGTTTTTGTCGTCACCTTCATGGAGCCTAACCATCGGAATAAATAAGTTTTTTGCAGTATTTTCGAGTAAAACTCTCAGGCAGATATAAGACAGCAGCAACATCGTAAATTTATACACAAAAGCCGCCGCCGGTTGTAAACCTTTATCACCGCTGTCTAGTCGTTTGTCGTCATAAGGAAACAATACTAATTTTGTTGTTAAAAAATGCTGCTTGTATATTTTTCTAGAACGATCGGCTTTAGGTGCTGAAAGCATCGGCAAAATATCGACACCTTTGATATTGTATTCCATGCTGAAATTTTGGCGTTCATCAGTAGGAAAATAGCGGACATCTTCGATAGTAATATTTATCGGTAGCTGACAGATTGCTGTTTCATCAACACTAGGCTGTTCGACGACAATATAATGGAGTGTCTGCTTGTAATTTCGATCCAGAACTTCATTGAAAAATTTACCATTATTCAAAATATTGTCAATGTCTTCTAACAGACCTATTTTGAGGTTTACGTGTCGCGTTTCTGTACGGCTTGGCAAAATTGTCTGCCGTTCGAGAAAGCCTTTCAGCATTCTTTTAAGATGGTTAATTTTATGTTTAACATTAACCTCCTTAAAGCGTGTAACAAAATTTCGGAAAAGTCTTTTTTTGATTACCTCATTATCACGATTTAATACATCTTTCATGAGTTGCTCAAAAGCCGGAATAGGATTAAATTCAAGTTCCAATTCTGGGTTGTAATTGGGCGACCCTGGAGTGTGGGGAGATGCAAACACACAGTGATACAAAAATGCTATTTTTAACACTTTGCGGACGAAGGTTTCGGTATTAGCATCTTCGGTCAGTTCTGCTTTGTGTTCTTCACTATCGGGATTTAGTAGATTCAGATAATATTCAAATGCTTCTTTTCCGCCACGCGCTTGAACTGGGTTGTTAAATTTGATTTTGAGACCAAAGATAAATTTACGTTCGTTCCGATGATTGTCCGTGCTTTCCCCCAAATAACCTTCTACAAGGGGAATAATGGGTAGCGCATCTAAAAATTCCGATCGCGCAAAAATCTCTCTGTAATTAACTCTAACACCAGCATAATTGGCAGCATACTCGCCATCGGCTTTACTGCTGTCGTTGATGTAATCTTCTATCAATCTGAGACGACGAATCAAATCTTTTAAATAGATGATTCCTACAGTATCTGTGCTGCTAGCGCTGATGTGTTCCAGCAGATACTCCAAATAAGTAATCTTGGCTTCTTTGTTAATTTTTCCTAGGGTTTCTTTGTCTACCAGTCGGATCAATTTATGAAAATCCGAGTATTCATTATTAACCATCTCATCAAGACGATGGTTAAGTTCTTGCCTATCGTCGCTATTCTCGGCATTTTCCCTAATATAGTTTTCTAAACCCTCCTTTAGCTGTTGTTGAAAAATATCGGTATTTCGTACCGCAATAGTCAATTTATGCAGTTTTAAAGTCCCAGGACTTCCAGAGACTCGGCGTTCCAAAGTTAGCTTTTCTTTTTCTAAAGAAGTGTGGCGAGTACCAAAATCGTATTTGAGACCTAACTTTTTGCCGTCTCCCTGAAAAGAGGATGAATCTAAAGGAGTGATTAAGCTAGCGACAAACTTTTCAATTGAAGTATTTTGTGGGAGCAATTTAGATGCTAAGTGCTGTCGCAAACACTCTTTAATCTGCCTAACTCGATCGCCAAAAAGCTCCTCTACTTCGGGCGGAAAATTAACCGTAGCAGCATCTGCTTGACGTTCATAGGAACCCAAGGGTGTCAGCACTTGCATTTTTGCAACATCAGCAGCGATCGCATCAATATCTATTAGCAGACGGCGGCGGTCATCTGATATATTAAACGGATTGTTTCCCTGCAAAACTTCTAAAATCTTGTCCAGCAAATCGCCATAGTCCACTGGAACTAAATCGCTTTCATCAAATCTTAAGATGTTCACCCTTTTAACCCCTTCAAAAAGCTTGAATCCACTCTTTCACATCGTATTCAGTCCAAACCCCATTTACCCAATAAGGATCGGCTTCCACCAATTGTCGCACGGCCGCCTCATCTTCCGCTTCGTAAATTGCAAAAACTTTAGTTAAATCTTTCGTGGGCCCGATCGTACTTAACACACCCGATTCCTTCTGCTTAGCCAATCCGGCTAAATGAGCGTCTCGAAACGGAGCGCGTTTTTCGATAACGTCTTCGCAGTAACTTCCCCACATCACATATTTGGTCACGATTTTGAGCCTCAGATAAATTTGTTTAAAAGTTATTGTACAATAAGAGTAAGAGGATTTAACGAAAATTTTAAGAATAAGATTAATGAGCCGCAGAGGTCGCAGAGGGCGCAGAGGAAGAGGGTAAACAGAGATGATTCTTAGATAGGAGAAGATTGCTATGACTTTATTAGACCTTCGTTTGTTGACGGTTCAAGAGTATCACCGCATGGCAGAAGTTGGTATTTTTGAGGAAGATGAACGAGTAGAATTATTGGCAGGACAAATAGTAAAGATGGCAGCAAAAGGAACTGCACATGGTGCAGCGGTGAAACGCACAGAGAAGTTACTGGAAAATCGTTTGGGAAATCGAGTTTTGGTGCGGCTGCAAGATCCCGTTGGGTTAAATGATTACTCGGAACCTGAACCCGATATTGCTGTAGTTGTACCCGATCCACTTTACTATGAAGACCATCATCCAACTCCTTCTGAAGTTTATCTGATTATTGAAGTAGCCGATACTACGCTGAGAACAGATTTGGGGATAAAAGCAAATCTTTATGCTCAATCTGGAATTGCAGATTATTGGGTTTTGGATGTTAATAATCGGCAACTTCACGTTTTTAGAGAACCGAGTCAGGATGGTTATCTAAGTCAAGTGATTCTGGCGGATGATGGGAGTATTTGTCCTTTGCGATTTCCTGATATTTCCTTCGCTGTGCGGGATATGTTGCGGCCATTGGTGTAAATTTAACGCTTTTTCCATGAGTCCGCCAGGGAATTCCTTCCCTGGCGGTTTATTAGTGAGTAGGAGCCTATTTTAGCTTCTCAAACTAACGCCGAATTTCTCAACTAAAACATCGCGTACTTTTTGTTGTGCCGGTTCGACATCGGTTTCGCTCAAAGTTCGATCGCCCGCGCGGTAAACTAACCGAAAAGCCAAACTCCGCTGGCCCGCCGGTACGTTGTCGCCCCGATATTCGTCGAACAGTTCCACCGAATCCAGCAAACTACCCGCCGCCTTTTTCATCGCACTTTGCATCTCAACAACCGCAACCTCTACAGGCGCGAAAAACGCAATATCTCTGTCAGAAGCGGGGAAACTCGAATAACCCGCAAACTTGCGAGTCGAAATGCTCGATCGCCCTAATTCAGTTAACAGCACCGCTAAATCTAATTGAAACACGTAAACCTGCTCAGGCAAATCCTTTTCCTGCTGCAATTGCGGGTGCAACTGTCCAAAAACTCCTAAATGTTTCCCGTTTAACGATAACGCAGCGGTGCGGCCCGGATGCAAGCGTGTATTCGAGGAATCGCTTTGATATTCCACCGACAAACCCAACTCTTGAAATGCGCTTTCCAAAATACCTTTTGCCTCAAACCAACTCAAAGGTCGATCGCGCCCTCCCTGCTGCCATTTCCACACAGTCGGATCGCCGCCGATAATCCCCGCTACTGCATCGGCTTCCTTCATTGCATCCCCATCTTTCCAGAAAATGCGGCCGACTTCAAAACCGTTTAGCGCCCCATTTCCCTGTTCCAAATTGTACCCGAAAGCATCAATCAAACCCGACAGCATCTCAGTCCGCAAAGCCGAATACTCCACAAACAGCGGATTCGCCAGCACCACCTGATTGTCTCCCTCAGTTTTCACCAAAGAATAGTGCATCAGTTCCGTCAAACCGGCAGCCCGAAAAGCCGATCGCACATTCCGAATTGCCGCATATTCTGGTGACAGATAACCGGGTTCCGTTTTGCTGGGCAAAGTATCGCAGAAATTGTCATAACCGTGGAGTCTGGCAACTTCTTCAATTAAATCTATTTCCCTTTCTAAATCGCGGTAGCGGTAAGGAGGAACAGTTATCGCAAACACCCGTTCTTTTTCCGTCGGCACAACTTCGCAGCCCAAAGCTGTCAGAATGTTTTTTACCTCTTCCGGTTCCAGATATTTAGAACCGCCCGTTTGTCCTCTTTTCAACTGTCCCAAAACCAGATTTACTCGGTCTAAACGCAATTCGAGCGATCGCGAAAAACTCAAATCATCGCCGGAACTCGCCGTTTTCTGCACCGTCGCAGCGCCTCCAGCCAACTCCAAAATTAGAGCTACAGCGCGGTTGCAAGCCGTCGTCAAAGCCGCCTGATTCACCCCCCGTTCGTAGCGGATCGATGCCTCGCTCCGCAAGCCTTGAGCGCGCGCAGAACGGCGAATCGTTGCCTGGTCAAAAATCGCGGCTTCCAAGACTAAATTTTGCGTTCCTTCGTGAACTTCCGTATCTTCGCCGCCCATTACCCCAGCTAAGGCAACAGGTTTGTCGCTAGCAGTAATTAACAGATTTTGAGCTTGCAAAATGCGGTTTTGTCCGTCCAAAGTTTTGAAGGATTCCCCTGATGAAGCAAAGCGGACGCCGATGCTGATATCTTGAGTACCGGTGAAAGATTGCAGGCGATCGCGATCGAAAGCGTGCAGCGGCTGGCCCCATTCCAGCAAAATGTAATTAGTTACGTCAACCACATTATTAATCGGCCGCACTCCCGCCGCCTGCAACCGCTGCTGCAACCAAGCTGGAGAAGCAGCAATTTTCACACCTTCAATTGCCGTGCCGATGTAAATCGGGCAGCCTTGCGGTTCCGATATTTCTACTGCCAAAGCAGGACTTTCTTTGCCCTCAATCGCCACACCATTCGCTTCGGGAATTCTCAAACTCGCCCCAGTCAGCGCCGCCACTTCCCGCGCTACACCCACCATGCTCAAAGCGTCTGCCCGGTTGGCAGTTGCTGTCAAGTCTAAAATCACGTCGTCTAAACCCAAAAGCGGGCGAATATCGCTGCCCAATTTGGGATTTTCTAACTCGAAAATGTGAATGCCGGCTGACTCTTTAGCCAGTCCCAATTCTGCCAGAGAACAAATCATTCCTTCGGAAGGAACGCCCCGCAATTTAGCAGGTTTAATCTTTAAATCAATAGTCGGCAGAAAAGTTCCGACAACAGCGACAGGCACGTAAATGTCTGCCCTAGCGTTGGGTGCGCCGCAAACAATATTCAAAGCTTGTGAAGAGCCGACATCCACTTGACAAACTCTCAATTTGTCTGCATTCGGATGCTGTTCGCAGGCGATGATTTTGCCCAAAACTACACCGCTTGCCCAAGGGCGGCGGTCTTCGATATCTTCGACTTCAAACCCGGCCATTGTCAGGGTTTCGGCTAATTCTTCCGGGGATATCGACACATCCACCAATTCCCGCAGCCAGTTTAGAGAAATACGCATAATTTACTCAGTAGTTAGTTGTCAGTGCTCGGTAGTTATTAGTCATTAGTCTGCGCCGGCAGGCTTCGACTGTGCAGTCACAGAATTGATTCGGCAAAGCCTTTATTACCATAATAATTTAATTTTGTCAATAGTTTTGTGGTATACATAAGCAAAAACGAGCGATCGGTCACTTATGTTGATGGCTGCTGGGGGGATTGGGGGATTAGTAACATTCTCATTCAGATAATGAGGTATGCTAGAAATATCTCACAGTGCAAAGATCTATATTTCGGACAGTTTTTGATTGCCAACCTTAGAATAAGGGTTTCGAGGCGATTCGGCAAGTTCGCTACCAACGGAAAATCGAGGGTGTCAGATTACTAACTAAAAACTGTCCGGACTCTTGAAAGCTCACCTAAGTGTAGGAAGACTTTACACAAAAAAGGACAAATTTAGCAAGTCTTTAAACTATTTTCAAGGATAATCCACAGAAAAAACTCACAGCAGCTAGATAATCAAAATAGGGAAAAGATATCTGCCTAAAAGACTTAGGTGCAATTCCAATTCGCAACCGGACGCACGGCCATCCGACAACTGATAGATCAGTATTTCTACCAGAAGCAGGAACAGGCAATTTGTGCAGTCAAGCGACGCTGGCAAAATCAGAAAAACATAGGCAAACTCAATTAACATGAGCTACTGCGTAAATCCGGGCTGTCCCCATCCTCAAAACCCTGCTGACTCTATTCTTCAGTGTCAGACTTGCGGTGCGCGGTTATTGCTGCGCGCTCGCTACCGAGTCACTGAACCTTTAGGACAAGGAGGTTTTGGAGCTACATTTCTGGCAAAAGACATATCATTGCCCGGTCAACCGAGTTGCGTGGTTAAGCAACTGCGACCCAGTAGTTCGTCGCCGCGAGTTTTAGAAATGGCGCGGGAATTATTCAAGCGAGAAGCGAAAACCCTCGGCCAACTGGGCGACCACCCGCAAGTACCGAGGCTGCTAGACTATTTTGAAACCGAACAGCAATTTTACTTAGTTCAAGAGTATGTTAAAGGCTCGACTTTGAAACAAGAAGTCAAGCAGTCAGGCCGTTTCAACGAATCGGATGTTAAAAATTTTCTATTAGAAATTCTGCCAGTAGTGCAATATATCCACAGCCAAGGAGTAATTCACAGAGACATCAAACCCGCAAATATTATTCGCCGAGTTCAAGACAGCCACTTAGTTCTGATTGACTTCGGAGCGGTAAAAGATCAAGTCAGCCAAACAATATTATTAGACCCCGCCGACCAAAGCGCCAACACGAAATTTTCAGTCGGCACATTTAGTTTCGCTCCCCCGGAACAAATGGCGCTGCGGCCGATATTTGCCAGCGACATCTACGCTGTGGGCATGACTTGCTTGTACTTGCTCACAGGAAAGTCGCCCAAGGATTTAGATTTTGATGGAGTAACTGGCGAAATTGTTTGGCAGCCCCACGTTCAGGTAAGCCCAAATTTTGCACGGATTCTCGAAAAAATGCTCAAGCCGATGGTTGGCCACCGCTTCCAATCGGCAGCAGATGTCCTCAGAGCTCTCTCGGGCCAATTTGAAGACCCAACTCTGATGGACGGCTTGGCAACTCAATTTAACGGCTCTTCTCGTACCCTTGAAGAACCGACAATATTTAATGACGCGGGTTCTTCGTGGTCACCGCCTCAGAACAAAATCAATCAAGATTTACGATCGAACCAAAGCCGCATTGGTAGAACTTCCTTTAGCCAATCCGGGAACACGGGGATGCAGCCCAGAGTTTCCCGAACTCTGGCTGAGTCCGGCAGAACTTTCGGAACGGTTGCACCTTCCAGCGACAATTTAGCAGGGCCAAAGGTAACGAAAGCTGTTGTTAAGTGGGACACCAACAGCTTGCGAGCGGCATATTTTAAAGGCAAGCGCGATTTTGCTGACTGCGAACTGTCTGGCCTGCAACTGCAAAAATTGCAGCTAGCGGGGGGGAATTTTTATCAGGCCAGGTTGGTGAAGGCAAATTTGCAAGCAGCGGATTTGTCGGGGGCAAATTTGGGTCACGCGAGGTTAATTAAGGCGAATTTGCGAGATGCTAACTTGACTGAGGCTTATTGCAGCACTGCCAATTTTGAAGGCGCGGATTTCCGAGGTGCTGACTTGACGGGGGCTTATTTGGCTAAGGCGAATTTGCGGGGAGCAAATTTGTGCGGGGCGAATCTTACCAACGCTACAGTTTCTGAGGAACAATTGGCAATGGCAAAGACCAATTGGCTTACTGTTAAGCCGGATGGCAAACGGAGTTTTGGATTTTAAGAAGTCATTAGTCAGTAGTCAGCAGTCATTAGTCAGTAGTCAGTAGTCAGTAGTCAGTAGTCATTAGTTAGTGGGTAGCTGCTACGAATAACAGTCAACAGTCAACAGTCAACAGTCAACTCCCCACTCCCCCAGTCAGGTGAGTCGCCAGGAGGAAGCACGATCGCCCCAAAGCAGCCTAAATTAAAAACTAGGAATGGAGGATTAGATCGCATCTAAACATGAAACTGCTCAACCGTCGCACTCGACCGCTTCTCTACGCCGGTATCCTGGCTCTGACCTACTTTGTTACCGGAAAACTCGCAGCGTCGATGCTGGGGCTGGTAAAAGCCGAAGCCTCCCCCGTGTGGCCGCCTGCCGGTATTGCTCTAGCGGCGCTGCTACTGCAAGGGCGGCGGATGTGGCCGGGAATTGCCCTCGGTTCGGTGCTGTTAAACTCTACCGCCGGTATACCGTCCGCCGTCATTGTCACATCGGCATTTAGTGTCACCTTGCAAGCGCTGGCTGGGGAGGCTTTGCTGAGGGAGAGCGGATTTTCTACCAAACTCGATCGATTGCGAGATGTTCTGGGTTTGGTGGCCGGCGCTGTCATCGGGTCTACTTTCCTCGGCTCTACCCTCGGCAACTTGGGAACGTGCATTTTTGGTTGGGATCGGTGGAGCAATTTCTCTCAGAACTGGTGGACTACGTGGCTCGGAGACGGGATGGGAATTTTGATTGTGACGCCCGTGCTGCTGACTTTAAACCACGCCGTTAACAGTTTTAAATTTCCAATAAAATCCC
The DNA here is from genome assembly GCF_036701825.1 of Microcoleus sp. MOSTC5. Classification (NCBI taxonomy): domain Bacteria; kingdom Bacillati; phylum Cyanobacteriota; class Cyanophyceae; order Oscillatoriales; family Microcoleaceae; genus Microcoleus; species Microcoleus sp. MOSTC5. The sequence continues at coordinate 31,358 of NZ_JAUBRK010000036.1, forward strand.
GCATTATTTCAACTTTTATCGCATTTTTTAACAGACAGAATAATCAACTACCAATTAGTAGTCGCAGACACACATTTTCTGGAACTGAGAACCGTTATAATCTAATATTTTTTATTGTTAATTATTCAGAAATAGCGCTGTGGCTGACTCTATTGCTGAGCGTGAGCTGGCTGTTTTTTTGCTCAAAAACACAGGCGGCGATCGCTCAGTATCCGCTGGAGTATCTGCCTTTTCCTCTAATAGTTTGGGCAGCCCTGCGGTTTCAACCGGCGGGAGCTATTTTTGCTTATTCGATCGTCTCTTGCATCGCGATTTGGGGAGCAGTACAGGGAGGCGGCCCGTTTTTGGCCAAAAGTGATAATCTCAAACAGGCGGTTTTGTTTTTACAAGCTTTTACCGGTACGATCGCCCTTGTGGCTCTGATGTTGGCCGCCGCCGTAGCAGAACGCCAGCAAGCGCTGGTGGAGGTGCGCCGCACAGCCGCCATGCTGCGCGATCGCGAAGCTAGTTTAGCCAACGCTCAGCGCATCGCTCACTTGGGAAATTGGGATTTAAATTGCGCCGCCCTCACAGCAACTGACAACTGCGAAGAATCCGCAGAACATGATATATCCAATATCGAATTGCGGTGGTCAAACGAACTTTACCGCCTCTTGGGTTTTGCTCCTGGAACTGTCAAACCGACACCAGAAGTTTTTTTGCAGGCCGTACATCCAGAAGACCGAGAATTGGTGGCGCGATCGCAGCGCCAAGCTATGTTTGAGCGCCAAGCCTATTGCATTAACTACCGAATTGTGCTGGCAGATGGCTCCGAACGCACTGTCTGCGAACAGTCGGCAATTGAGTCAGGGGCGATCGCCGCCACAGTCCAAGACGTTACCGAACGCCACCGCGCGGAAACCGCTTTGCGGGCGTCCTCCGATCGCGATCGCTTGCTCTCAGAAATCGCCCTGCGAATTCGCAACTCCCTCAACATCGAAGAAATTCTCAACACTACTGTTGCCGAAGTCCGGCAATTTTTCAAGGCAGACCGCGCTTTCATCGGTATTATGGACGTGGAGGGGGTACATCTTCCTAGCCCGGTGTACGGTAAGGTTGTGGCCGAGTCTGTGGATGCCCAATGCCGTTCTCTTTTGGGGTGGGCACTCGCTGACGAGAATCACCTCGAAAACCAGAGAACTTTTTATGCTAACAACCGCGTCCGAGCTATCTCCGATACTGCTAGCGTTCCACTCAGCGTTCCAATTGCCCAATTGTACAGCGACTATCAAATTCGCGCGACGTTAAATGTGCCGATCTTCCTGGGGGATCAATTGTTCGGGATCTTGGCCGTCAACCAGTGCTCGGGGCCCCGCCAGTGGCAGGAATTTGAAATTGATTTGTTGGAAAAACTCGCTACCCAAGTGGCGATCGCTCTCCAGCAAGCCCAACTTTTGCAGCAGGTTAAAGATCTCAATGCCAACTTGGAATCTCAAGTGGAGGAACGCACCCGCCAACTACAGCAAAAAATGCACGAACTGCAAGAAAGCAACCGCCTGAAAGACCTATTTTTGCACGCAGTTTCTCACAATCTCCGCACTCCAGTTATGGGAATGTTAATACTGCTGAAAAATTTGCTCAACAAATCGCCCTCAGACTCTCTACAGGATGTTCCGGTTTCTCGATCGATTTTGCAGCGCATCGTTCAGGCTAGCGAACACCAGTTGACTATGGTTAATGCCCTGCTCGACGCTCACGCTAGCGAGGTGAAAGGTATTGTTCTCAATACTGTACCGCTGCATTTGCCGTCTTTAGCTTCAACCATTGTTGCCGATTTAGAACCGATGCTGGCCAAAAATCAAGCAACTTTGACTCAGGATATTCCGGCGGATTTGCCACAAGTCAATGCCGATCGCCAACACTTGCAGCGGGTGCTAGAAAATCTGTTGACTAATGCTATTAAACACAATCCTCCGGGAGTCAATATAACTTTTAAAGCCGAGGTAATTGCAGTTGAAACAGCGCTAAGTTATGAAGAAAATTCCCAGGCTTTAACATCGCCCAATAATCCGCTTGCCCGCTGTATCGCTAACGGGATATCTGCTGCGGGCGATCGTCCTGGGATGGGCGAGACCACCCAGAAAAATCAGGAAACCCTGGCCAAATTCAACCTCGACGGCAGTTGCAAAATGCCCCGCTATCAAGGTCAAATTGGCAATATCGGCAGCAAATTGCCTGGAGTCACCGTAAAAATGGTTCGCTGTACTGTAACAGATAATGGAGTGGGAATCAGCGCCAAACAACGGGAATCTCTGTTTGAACTTTACGTTCAAGACCCTAATAGCCGACAATTAACAGGGCTGGGTTTGGGATTGTACCTGTCCAAGCAAATTATCAAAGCTCACGGCGGCTTCATCGGCGTCGAAAGCACTCCCGGCGGTGGTTCGACTTTCTGGTTTTCGCTACCAGTTGTCAACTCGGAAGAGCCCTCTTTCTCAATCTAAAATCTAAAATCTAAAATCTAAAATGGTATGAGCTATTTGGGCAATGCAAAATCAGTTCAGGCATTAACGGTTTACGAGGTGTGGCGCGATCGCTTTCTTCGAGAGCGGCTGCGCCCTGCTGTCGGAATTGCCATCTTTTTTGCTTTCACAATAACGGTCTACTTTCTGGGCGAAAGATTCTTCGCTAGCCAGGAGTTTAAAAGTGTTTATTTGTACACTAGCGCTGCTGTAGAATTGGGTTTGTTGACCTGTTTTGTGTTGCAAAAAACCTCCTTCGGACAGCGCTATCCCGGTTTGCTATTTTTGGGTTTTTCGTGGTCGCTGACGGTAGTTGTACAGGTTGGGCTAGCTGTCGCACAAGCCGGGGAATTACCAATTTTTACCTGGATTTTAGCGTTTCTGATCCAAGCTACGCTGATGCCCGTCCGCTGGCGCCTCCACCTGATCTCTCAACTCGGCGTTTTGTGTTGCCACGTCGGGATAAATTTGGTTTTAAATCTAAGTTTTGCTAAGTATACTCCTTTTAAGTTGACCGGGTTGTACTTATATTTGTTTTGGTTTTGTTTGATTTGCGATTTGTCGGTTTATTGGTACGAATGTCTGCAACGGAAAGAGTTTAGTACCAGGCGCGAGTTGGAATCTGCTTACCAGCAGTTGGAAGAGGCGGAGGCGAAGTACCGCAGCATTTTTGAGAATGCGGGCGAGGGGATTTTTCAAAGCACTCCCGATGGTCGCTATATTACTGCAAATCCAGCTTTGGCGAGGATTTACGGCTGCGATTCCCCGGAAGAAGTGACGGCAAAGTTTACTGATATTGAGCGGCAGTTGTACGTCGATCCGGCTCGCAGAAATGAGTTTTTGCGATCGATCGAGGAAAGCGGGATAGTATCCGATTTTGAATCTAAAATTTACCGCTCAGATGGCAGTATTGTCTGGATTTCCGAGAAGGCGCGGGCGGTAAGGGACAGCAGCGGCTCCCTGCTTTATTACGAGGGTTTAATTGAGGATATCACGCAGCGCAAACAGGCACAAGAATCGCTGCGGCTGTTTATCCACGCTCTTTCTCACGACTTGCGAAACCCGGTAGCGGGAATGTTAATGGTGCTGAAAAATTGGCAGACGAAAACCGGGGATTCGATCGCAATTCCCCGTTCTGTTTTGGAGCGGATGATTCAAGGTAGCGAGCAGCAGTTGCGGTTGATAAATTCGCTTTTGGAAGTTCACGCCGGGGAATTGCGCGGTTTTGTTTTGCACTGCGATCGGGTTGATTTGAGGGCGGTAGTTGAAGCGGCTGCGGCAGATTTGGAGCCTTTAATGAATGAGGCTCAAGCTAATTTTAAAAATTTGGTACCAGATGATTTTCCCGACGTGAATGCTGACACTACTCAGTTAAGGCGCGTGTTTTCTAATTTAATTGCTAATGCTTTAAAACACAATCTGCCCGGACTGAATTTAACGGTTTCCGCTCAAGTAATCAAGGCGGAAAAATTAATTATAAATCAAATAAAAGCAAAACAAGACATCCACAAATTACCGATTACCAATCCACAATTCCCAATCCCCAATTATCAATCCCCAATCCCTAATTCTCCAAGTAGCATGATTTACTGTACCGTTGAAGATGACGGGGTGGGAATATTGCCGGAACAGTGCGAACATCTTTTTGACCTCTACGTTAGGGGTTATCAATCCCGACACTCCCTTGGTTTGGGTTTGGGTCTATATCTTTGCCGACAAATTATTGGCGCTCACGGCGGGGAAATTGGGGTAATTAGCAGTCCCGGTGCAGGGGCAACTTTTTGGTTTACTTTGCCGCTGGCTGAGAATTACCGGTAATTTTTTTGTATGTTTAATTACATTTAATCTAACAACAGCGCCCGACATTTAGAACATTCTTAATTGCTGAAACCGTTGCGAAATATTGCTTCTGCTTTCTGCCTCCTGTCTTCTGTTCTACTTTGGTTGTACTGTCGCAGGTGGCTTTTTGAGCGGCCGGGGCCAAATTAGTCGATCGAACTATTGATATTAATTTAAAACCGTGCTATAGTAACCAAAATGTTTTTAATAAAAAAAAACATTTTCACATTTTATTTAGAAATAGCATTTAATCTAGAAAATCTCTAAAACTAGATGAAAGACCTGCAATTTATGGTCCACAAAAGCTCAGAAAATACAGCTAAAGACGATGCAGCTAAGTACGACTCAGCTAAATATAACGAGCGGTCGTTCTCAACTTTAATGCGGGCACTCCGTCTTTCCCAAGGTTACTTTTCTTTCGTTTTAGTCCACTGCAACTCGCTGGCTTTGCGGCAGCAAATAGTCGATCGGCTGCAAGCAACTTGTGCCGTCAAACCGCGACAACTGTTTTTGCCCGAATCGGCAACAACTCTCTACAGGACAATAGCAGCAGAACTAGACGGGGAACAGCCTACAGCTTTAATGATCCTCGGTTTGGAATCAGTGCAGGCGATCGATCGATTGCTCGTTTCTACCAACCTGCTATGCAGCGAATTCAGCAAAACATTTTCCTTTCCCGTCGTCTTTTGGGTGACGGATGAACTTCTGAGAAAAATTGTTCGCACCGCCCCGGATTTATACAATCGGATGACGACAATTAGATTCATCAGTCAGTAGTAATCAGCCCATCGATTTTAGATTTTAGATTTTAGATTTTAGATTTTTAACAGTCAACAGTCAACCGATTTTAGATTTTAGATTTTAGATTTTAGATTTTTAACAGTCAACAGTCAACCGATTTTAGATTTTAGATTTTAGATTTTTAACAGTCAACAGTCAACATTTAACAGTCAACAGTCAACAGTCAACAGTCAACAGTCAACATTTAACAGCCAACATTTAACAGTCAACAGTTAACAATCATTCCGGTGTAACCGGAATTGATATCAACTGTTAAATTCCGCTTCCCAAATCAGGACTAATTCCCGCGCCGCCGCAGTTCCCTCAGCAGGAAAACTTGCCAAAAAGTCTTTATCCGCCCCCACGTCGTAAGGCCCTTCCTTAAACTCCAAAATCACAGTATCCGGTGCCAAAGCTACTAACGTGTGAATAGTGCCCTCTGGCAGTTCGACAGCGCGAGTCGGGCCCGCAGCGCTGACTCGCAAGCAGCGGAGGATTTGACCGTTTTCATTCAAAATAACAATACCCACTTCTCCTTGAATCACGGCGAAAAACTCAAAACCGTTAATTGCAGGCGGGCGCAGGTGTTGGTGAGGGCGGACGTAAGTGCCTGGTTGCAGCACGTTGACAAACCGCTGCACTTTTTCAGACAAATCATGGAAATTGTAGTTTTGTCGCTGGCGGGGACTGCGGCGGGAGGAAGCGGCAACTTCGTCTAGCAATTCTTGCGTCAGCAATTTGATCGGGGGGGACTGCACAACAGATATCCTGTATTTAATAGTTCTTGAACAAATGGGCTAGTCTGGGATCATCGTTATCAGCATCTCTTGACACATGGAAATCGCAACTCAGGTGCGTATCACTAAGGCAATGCGTTTGTCAAGTATCTTTAGAAAAAGTATTAGCCCGATCGCCCTTTTGACTATTCTAGTCTGCGCCAGTAGCGTTTCTGCGTCTGAACCGAGGGTCGCACTTTTGGTTCAGCAGCAATTCCCACAGCAGCAACTGAAAGACGAAATTCGCGATCGGGTTCAAGAAGAAGTTGACATTGCTTTTGGGCGCACGGCGGTACTGCTTAACGGGCTGATAATTGCCTTAACTTTGTTTCCGACAGCAGCCGGAGTCGGGGTTTGGTTTCTGTTGAGCAAATTGTCCAAGCAGACAACAGTTGCTCGCCAAGAAATTGAAAGTCTCCATTACGATACAATCTCTCAATTAAAACTATTAATTTCGGACGCTGAAAGTATCTTAGGCGAAATTCAACACCAAAGTCACGCGGCGGATGCAGAAACAGACTTGTTATTGCCCGATGCCCAAATTCAAGAATTTGCTCCGGTTAACTACGGCAATTACCAACAGCTAGTGACGGCAGGCGACTATGCTAAACAGGGAGATGCTTGTTTCTTTGAAAACCGTTATGAAGATGCGATCGCTGCTTACAATCTTGCCCTGCAAATTCAGCCGGATTTAGCCGATACTTGGAATAACCGGGGAGTAGTGCTGACGAGAATGCAGCGGTATCCAGAGGCGATCGCCTCTTACGAACAAGCTACTACAATTCGCCCCAATTATCCCGACGCTTGGAACAATCGAGGCGTGGTATTGTTAGAGTTGCAAAAGTACCAGGAGGCGATCGGCTGTTACGAACAGGCAATTCAAGCCAAACCCGATTATGCCGATGCTTGGAACAACCGAGGCGTTGCGTTTTCCAAAATGCAGGAGTACGAACAAGCAGTAATTTCTTACAATCAAGCCCTACAAATTAAAAATGATTATACTGACGCTTGGAACAATAGAGGCGTTGCACTCTCCAAATTGCAAAAATACGAAGCGGCGATTGATTCCTACGACAATGCTGCTAAAATCCGACCTGATTTTTACAGAATTTGGTACAATAAAGCCCGATGTTATGCACTACAAGGTAAAATAGAATTAGCCCTTGAAAACTTAAAGCGCGCCCTGAATCTCAATCCGAATGTATGTAAAGAGTTGGCAAAAAGTGAAGCTGATTTGGAGAAAATTCGCGAATACGATGCGTTCAAGCAGTTGATAAGTTAATAGCTGTAATTGTAGGCGGCGTGACCACAAATCATTTCAAATTTATCACTGGTCACTAATAAAAGTCACGCGCCGAAAAATTACGCTATCTACATTCGATCTATCAATTCATCCGAAGTCATACCAAGTCTTGTGCTGTCTCGATTACTTTTGCCAATATTACACTTTTTGCAAAGAGTTTGTAGATTACTCATATGGTCAGAACCACCTTTTGAACGGGGGATAATGTGGTCAACTTCCAATAAAACTCCATCTTCTTTTGACGATCTACCACAGCTAAGACATTTCCATTTATCTCTAGCAAGTACAGCCCACCATTTACCTGCTCTCACAAAAGAATAACTGTCTAGTTCAGGCATTTCTGAAGAATCGAAATCTTCCTCCTCGCTTTCTTCTGTTTCTATGTCATTTTCGGTATTTCTAATATTTAAATAAAATTCTTTGAATTGCTCAAGCCTATTGTCAAGCTGAGGTTCTCGTCCTTCACCAATACAAATAAATGATTCTGCTAAAGCGTATAAGAGGATGAAGGCAATAACTATTTCATACAATCCTCGCCCTCGCTTGACAGGAAAGTAGTATTTTGGTGATATCAACCTTATAGCATCTGATCCTACTTCATCAGGCACAATTGCCTGATGAAGAGGCAGAACTTCAAATTCAGGATTATACGTCGTATGTGAAATACGTGCTACCGATAATAGTGGCATTAAAACCTCGCTATACTTAGCGACAAGTTGGGAAATTCTTGCCACGTAAGCATCATCTACGCCTTGACGAAATGGCATTAGCTCAGCATGAATTGTTCCACTAGGAAATACTTTAAACGTCAGATAAGTGGGATGATGAAAAAATGGCTGTCCATTTCTCTTGAGAATTTTGAGCGGTTTGTCACCCCGTTTTGCAATAATTCCAATATGAACAAACCCATAGTCTTTGTTCTCCTTTGCTTTATCTCGATGACTTGGACAGTAGGCAAAAGTCCTTCTCTCGTATGGATTCACATCGTAGACTAGCGCCACAACATCAAGTGTATAACGCAGTAACGTCTCTAGCCGAGGGAAGAAATAATTTTGCAGTGTTGAAAGCTTGGTTTTAGTGTCAGGGATATTGAAAATTTCAGTATCTCTCTCTTCAAAAATTACTTCATTAATATTGTGACTATCTGGCACGTTTCTGACTCCATGTATTTCACGAGCTATTCAATCACACCGATCGATATCTGGCTAGTTGGCTGTATTCCTAACTTGTGGTGTGAAATCCAATGTGACTTTTCCTTATTACGTAAAATTTATAGAGATGGCTGTTTACTTAGACTAAGCAAGCCAAATATTTATTATTATACCGAAATTTTTCGTATAGTCAACTCCTAAGTCACAAAAATCCGCAACTTAGAATTAGATTTACAAGTTGATACAGTACGAGCAAAAAGAAGTCGTTCTATCCCAACTGTTCTCACACGAGAGGAAGTTATAGCAATTATTAATCATTGAGCGGGGTCATCAACTGCTCGTAAAATTAGTTTCACGATTAGATAGTTGACATGACCCCGACGGATAGTATGCGATCGCTCAAGAGTGTGGCATTTACTGGCGCGAAACCGATGACTAATTACAAATATTTCTGCAACAACAAGCCCATTTTCTCCTTAGTTGAGGTCGGCACTTGATCCAGCCGAGTCAGAATTGCATATTTTAAAGCAGAATGGGACTCGGAAACGGGGGGATTTTCTGTTAACCTCCGTACTGTTTCTTGAATGACTTTTTGAGCATTCTCTGCATTGCGGTGCAAATTTGCTATTACCATTTCTACGGTTACGCTGTCGTGATCCTCGTGCCAGCAGTCGTAATCGGTGACTAATGCTAAAGTTGCGTAGGCAATTTCTGCTTCTCTGGCTAATTTTGCTTCCGGCAAATTTGTCATTCCGATGACTGTCGCCCCCCAACTGCGGTACAGGTGGGATTCTGCTTTTGTGGAAAATGCGGGGCCTTCCATGCAGACGTAGGTGCCGCCCCGGTGCAGGGAAACCTCGGGAAGGTTCAAGGATTCGATCGCACTTGCCAATACTTTAGCCAATTCGCCGCAAACCGGATCGCCGAATGTGATGTGAGCAACAATTCCTTCTCCAAAAAAGGTAGAAACTCGATTTTTTGTGCGATCGATAAACTGATCCGGCACTACCATATCTAAAGGTTTCGCCTCAGCTTTCAGGGAACCAACCGCCGACGCTGAGATTAAATACTCCACTCCCAAACTCTTCATAGCATAAATATTTGCCCGGTAAGGCACTTCTGAGGGCAAAAAAGTGTGGTTGCGGCCGTGTCTAGCCAGAAATGCTACCGGCGTACCGTCCAAAGTTCCCACAATTGCGGCATCCGATGGCGCTCCAAAAGGTGTATCAATTTTGACCTCTTCAATATCTTTGAGGGCCTCCATTTTATACAAACCGCTGCCGCCGATAATTCCGATTTTTGCTTGTGCCATTTTTACTTTCTGCTTGAGTTTTACCACAGTGATTCTATCGGGCCACCGTTAAGTTGGCGTAACAATAATTGAATATTTCGTGACAAAAGTCACCCGACATACACTATATTGTCACATAAAGTATGTGATATTAATCACAGTATGACTTCACGAAATCTTTAAAAATAAAGCTACACAGTTCTGTTATCTACTTTTAGCGTGTTAAGACCATGACAGTCAGCTCTGCTAATCTCCCCAAAATCTCGATCGAAGCGATCGTCCAGCGCATCTTTGCTTTTCGCCAAATTACCCCCCTTGACAGACGATTGCTGAAGTCAGCAGTCCTCGACGGGATCGACCAAAACGATCATGTTCACATCAACCGAGTGTGTCAGGGTATCCAAAACGGATTGATTTTAGTTGTAGAATAAATTTGCAGCACGATCTCTTGCTAGCTCCAGAAACTGTTTTAAAAGTTGTGTTTGAGTCTGTATCTCCTGGAACTGAGTTCGGGCTGTATTTTACTATTTTTCGGCGCGCGATTGAGCAACATCAAAAATAATATTATTTACATCTTATCGATCAAAATTCAACAGCCAAAAGCCTGTATAAGTCATGCCGCTATCATCGGGCTGCACTAACAAAAAATGTAATCCTTTACTTAATTGCTTGCGCTGTTGGTAAATTTTGGCCGCTGCTTTCACCTCGCTATCTTCAAAAGTAGCCACAATCCACCTATCTACTAACCCAGCTTCCAATATCAATCCGTCGGGTTCTCCAGCGATATAATTCAAAGCAAAAGGTTTGGCATCCTGAAGCCATCTAGCCAACCGCATAGACTGGCGTCCGCCGTCAATCACAACTCCCGGTACGGGTACTGTGGAAGCCAAGCCCAAATTCAGCGGTAACAGCAATTCTGGCATTTCCAAAATTGGCAGGGGACGCCCTTGGAAAGCATCTTCAATGTCGCCGGCGGGTAGGGAAGCAAAACGCCAGCCATCGCCCCAGAGGTTTTCCGGTAAGGGTACGGGCGGCGGCGAGTCGAGGGCGATCGCACTGTAAGTTTCACCTGTATAATTAGGCATACTCGAATATTCTTTTGCGCGTTGTTGCAGCAGCAATTTCAGAGCCGCAGTGCGCCGAGTCGCTTCTACCTTGACACCCAAAACTTTGCCCGCAGCTTCGATTAAGCTGAGAGACTGAGGTCTAAATACTTGAATCAAGTCGGGCAAATTTTGGGCTTGAGCTTGCTGCTGCAACTGCGAGGCTAGCCAATTAGAATTTGCGGCGCCCTGGCGGCAAATAGCGCTAAATTGAAAACTGCCTTCCGAGTCGCAAATTAAGAGTTCCCACAGTGGTTTACCAGTTTCGTCTTGGACAGGACGGCGGTAGAAATCGGCTTGCCAAATACGCATAATTAATTAAAAATTAAAATCTACAACTCGATCATTTTAATATAGCCTGGGGGCACTGCGATAAAATACCGCTCTCCTGAGAAAAAACTGCGAGCAATATATTTTACGTTCATAGTTGAGTTTTATTTCTACTAACACCAGTTAAAGAGAATGCAACTGTAAGTCCGCGATCCCAACCGTGATAGTGAGCGGTCATGCCCAATTTTCTAATCTAAAATCTAAAATTTAACATGGTATCAAAGCTCGGTTAGCCATCCTCCCTTAGTAATTAGCCATTCCCAAAATCATTTAAGATGGCGAACCAAATACATATCCAAGTTGCCCTTATTTTTAGCATGAATTTTTCCTCGATATTCGCATTCAAAAAAATCTCTAACTAATTCAAACGTGTCTTTAGAGATATTGATATTTCCAGCTACGCCGGAAGATTCCATCCGAGATGCAGTATTAACTGTATCTCCCCAGACATCATAGGCAAACTTTTTATTGCCAATTACCCCAGCAAGTATTGGACCTGAATGAATGCCAATGCGGATATCCCAATAAGTAATATTTTGTTGAACTTTCTGCATTTTTCGCAAATCCATGAACTGTCGAATTTCTATGGCCGCAAGTACAGCGTCAAAGGCGTGTGTGGGGCGAGGCGTAGGAATTCCCGCCGCACACATATAGCTGTCGCCAATAGTCTTCAGTTTTTCCATAGAGTATTTATCCATCACGCGATCGAAATAAGAAAAACAGTAGTCTAGTTCGTCAACTAACTCTCGCGGCGTCATGTGTTCAGATAAGTTAGTAAAGTCTTGAAAGTCAGTAAATAAAACAGATACGCAATCATAATAAAGTGGTTCCACTTTGCCGTTATTTTTGAGTTCCTCGGCAATTTCAACCGGCAGCACGTTCAACAGTAGCTGGTCAGATTTGTGCTTTTCGGTATCGAGATCGGCATACAGGCTATTTATCTCTTTAAAGCGCTCAGCATTGCGGATGGCTGAGGATAGTTGCAAAGCCAAAAGATAGCCAATCCGCAAGTCTTCTAGAGTGTAAGATCGCGGCTTGGTTGTGGCAAAATTAATTGTCCCTAAAACCTTACCTTCGCTTTCCAAGGGAATTATAATTTGCGAAGCGTAGGGGGACAAAATAGCAGTAGCACCCGCTTCTTGAATTAATTGAGGTTGACGTGTTTTGAGAGCCTTGTTAATAGGGCTGCCCTCTGGGAGGGCTGCAATATCTACAGGGATATGCGGGCCAAATAAGGTCGTGCAAGCGTTTGTGCTGTGCAGGCAAACGCTACAGTGTTCAAAGTCGAGCAGCCATTTGGCTTGCTTGCCTACTACCCGCAAAATCTGGTTGAGATCTAGGGTGCGGTTAATCGCTGTGGCAACTTCATTGACAGCCGAAATGCGTATAGAAAGCGCTTGAGCTTCTGCTAATAAACGGCGGGCTGTCAACAGAAGTTCTTCTCGATCTAGATCTTCTAGCCGCTCGCCCATAATAGGGGTATAAAATATAGATTACAAAGCATCTATTTCGAGGGCAATCGAATCGGTATATCGGTTGACAAAGCTAAACAGGTCGGCTGTTGCAATAATCTCAAATATTTCAGAATCATCTAGCCCTAAATCCCGCAGGTTTTGGTAATCAGTTTCTGTCACTTCCAAAGGTTTTGTAGCAGCCAGCAAGCCAAAGGTAATTACGGCTTTATCGCGTTTTGGCAAAGGGCAGTTGGCAAAGTCAGAAACTAGGGTTCGCAGGATTTCTTCGCTCATCCCCAACGCTGACAATCCGTGCAGGTGAACTTGGAGAGCGTACTCGCTATTATTTGATTGAGAAATAGCGACGCCGACCATTTCTTTAAGGGTGCGGGGTAAATCTCCTTGCAGGATGGTTCCCCGGAATTTTTTCCAATTTGCTTCTAATAAGTCAGGGTTGATTGCCATTGACTTAAACAGGTTGGGGACGATACCAAACCCCAAGTCTGTCAATATTTCTTCGTACACTGCTTGGGCTTTAGGATCTGTAAGTTGCTCGTATTCTGTAAGTGGAAAGTGTGTCATTGTTATGTTGAATTTTCTTGCTGTTAATTTGCGTTGGAATTTATGTATTTGTTGTGTAACGCCACTCAAAGGGCGAGGTTACGAGCTATCTGGGCTTTAGCTGGATTTATGATGAAATGCACTGCTGTCTAAAAACCGCGAATCACGAACATGAGCTAGCAACAAATCTGAGTTTTGAGGCTGGATTGAACCTGCAATTATAGCAGTAACCGGAACCAATAAAATTATGTTGCGATCGGCTTCTAGTGCTAATCTTAGATTCCCCAATGGTTGCTGTCAAGTATTGGAAATTCATCTGGCGCGGCGCGAAATCCCACCAAAACTCTTGAATTTGATAATACTGCCTGTTCGCCAATTTTCAGGCAAAAAACACTGTTCGATCGATAGGAATCCACCAATGCTCCGAATCTTAGGCTCGGGGACGCGCACAGGGGAAAAAACAAATGCTGTGCGATCGAGTTTATTGAATTTGTCAGACGCTCGATCGACAACCCATGCCCCAGACAAGCTAGGCTAACGCCTGCGACTGGAGTTATCATGGGTAAACTGTAAACTTCTATATTTGTCGCTGTATTTGCTATGAACCCTGCCCTTACTCAATTTGGCGCTCAGATGTCCCACCTCACGGGAGTTCGGGCAATTATGAAAGATATTATTGAAACTCTCAGAGCCGGCAGCGGGCAGGAGTTTATCAATTTGAGCGCCGGAAATCCAGTGATTTTGCCGGAAGTCGAGCAGTTGTGGCGCGACTGCACTGCGGAACTTTTGGCGAGCCCGGAATACGGCGAGGTGGTTTGTCGGTACGGTTCCAGTCAAGGTTATCAGCCGTTTATCAATGCGGTATTAGCGGATTTTAACCAGCGTTACGGACTGAATTTGACGGATCGCAATATCCTAATTACTCCCGGTAGTCAATCGATATACTTCTACGCAGCCAACGCTTTCGGCGGGTACACTACCAGCAAAGAGCTTAAAAAAATTGTTTTACCGCTGAGCCCAGACTACACGGGTTACGGCGGCGTTAGCTTGATTCCCGAAGCGGTAGTCGCCTGCAAACCCACCCTCGATATTGATGCAGCCGCCCACAGGTTCAAATACCGCCCGGATTTCAGCCAACTGTCGATCGACCAAACCACCGGTTGCGTCATTTTTTCGCGTCCCTGCAACCCCACGGGCAACGTTCTCACCGACGACGAAGTTAAGAAAATTGCCGATTTAGCGGCCGCTTTCGACGTGCCGGTGTTGGTTGATTCCGCCTACGGCCCTCCCTTCCCGTCTTTGAATTTTACTGAAATGACGCCGATTTTTGGCGGCAATATCGTGCACTGCATGAGCTTGTCGAAAGCCGGATTGCCGGGTGAAAGAATCGGAATTGCGATCGGTGATGAAAAAATCATTCAACTATTAGAATGTTTTCAGACCAATATGTGCATTCATTCGCCGAGATACGGACAGGCGATCGCAACTCGGGCTATTGCTTCCGGCGCTCTTGCCGACATCTCCATCAACGTAATTCGGCCGTACTATCAAAGCAAATTTGCGATCGTAGAAAGCACTCTAGAACAAGCAATGCCGAAGGATTTGCCGTGGTTTTTGCACCGGGGCGAAGGAGCAATTTTCGCGTGGTTGTGGCTGAAAGATTTGCCAATGACTGATTGGGAACTGTATCAAGAGTTGAAGAAAGTCGGCGTAATTGTCGTGCCTGGAAGTTCTTTCTTCCCCGGTTTGCGGGAAGATTGGCAGCACAAGCACGAGTGTTTGCGTATCAGTTTGACGGCGACAAATGATGAGATTGAAACTGCAATGAAACGCTTGGCGCAAATGGTGGAAAAGGTTTATCAGCCAGCATTAAGTAGTTAGTGTTATTGGTTGGTTGTTAGTTGTTATATCAAGTCCGGTTGCACCGGAATTAATATAACCCGAAATCAGGACACTGCAGTGCCGTGTCCCTACAATAAATCACGGTAGGGAAACGGCACTGCCGTGTCCTCTATATCATTCCGGCGCAGCCGGAATTGATATCAGTTGACTGTTAACTGTTGACGGTTGACTGTTGTCATTACCAATGCCCAATTCCCAATTACCAATGCCCCATTCCCCAATGCCCAATTACCCATTCCCAATTACCCGATAAACAAAACTCAGAGTTGCCCAAACATTCACATCCAAAGCCAAATCATCCGTCGATATCCCCACTTTCTGTACCCCCGGAATGCTAGCCGCGTGCAAATCTTCGAGCACCGCCCGCGCCACATTTAAAGGATTCAACAATACTCGAATTGACTGGGCATCCCTCGTTTGCTGCATTTCGGCTTCTATTGCAGCCAGAGTTTGAGCGAAGGGATTCTCACTAAATATAATCATAATTTCCGCAAGTCCGATCGGCCCAGACACCGCCCACCCGATCGCCCCAGCCGCCGGCACAGTCAAATTCTCCCCAGGAGCGATCGCCCGCGACATTTCCCCCTCAGCGCCGAGTACGGACAGCCGTCCCGCGCTGTCCGAGCAAAACACCGCAAAGTAAACCGGGCGATCGCTGTCGTTATACAAACCGTACTGAAGCTGGCTGCCTTTTTCCACACTTGGTATATAATTTCTGGCCGATTTCTCACTTTCCCCGCTCAGCGGTTCCAGCAGATAATCACCGCCGGCCCGCACCGGCTCTCGCTGCGCCACAGTCCGCGCTTGCGGTGCGAGAGTTGCCAGAACCGCCCGCACCTTCAGGCGCGAAGATCCCTCATTGACTGTCAGCCGCAGCAACTTCCCCGCCTGCAGTGCTTTTAACTGCGGAGTCAAGCGCTGCACCGCCACCTTGACGGCTTCTCCCCCATCGCCCTGAGTATCGGGAATCAAAATTTGAGCCAAAGAAAACAAACCGTAACGGCTTTGTATCAAACCAGGCTCGTGAGGCGAGACTGTTTCGGCTAAACTCGTTTCCGGGACTCTGCCGAACCGACAGTCAGCCGGTTGCTCGCTGCCTACCGCCGCAAGTTGCGGCAAAGTCGAGAAAGCACTGGTGGCGTCCACGCGCTCGATGCGTTCCAAACCCGAGTCCAAAGCTACTGTCAAACCGATATTTCGCGGCAATACCCGAATTTCTTCCCTCACCAGTTCGCCGGCTGTTAATTGCCCGTCTGTTCGATCGAACCCGTCTAAAACTTGGGCTTTAGCAGAGAGGCCGGTGCGTCCCCGCAGCAAAAGCCTCGCGCCCGCTGAGGAATCCACAGCAAACACAGAACCCGCGCAGCACTCCAAAACCCCCGGCGACAACCCGCCCAGCCACAACTGCACAGTTTTGCCGCCTTCTTCCACCGCCATCACAGCGCCGTCAGCAGCAGGGGAATTCAACATTAAACTTGAAAAATTCACCGCCAGCGGCGCTGTTAAATCGTGATTCAGAATTTGCGGTTGCTGCGATAACCCCGTCATTTGCTCGACTGTACCCGCAGCGCGGCTGAAACTGACGCTGAAGCTGGTAGCCGGAGTTGCCCACCACAAAGTTTGAGTGAGGGCGTAGGTAAACAAACCTGCGGTAAATCCGTTCCACTCTTGTTCGGCGGCGAGTTGGGAATTCCCGCCCGCGGCAAGTACGGCGGCCGCCGGACGGAGATTTGGGCTGGATTTGAGGCCTTCGGCGAACGTTAATTCTGCGAGGCTTGGCTCGCCGACGGTGGGGCGGGGACGGGAGCGAATGCGAAAGTTGCCGTTTTTGCGGGAACCCGGATAGGTGTAGCTGGTATCGAGGATGGCGATCGCATTTTCTGTCGCGAGCGATCGCATCAACAGCAACAGCGTTTCCTCTAAAATATCGTTCACCGCCCGGTTTGCTAACAGCGGCAAAACATCATCCGCCGGCACCAAACTGTTTTGCATTATTCCGGGAGACTCGGCCAAACTGACTCGGCTACCGCAGCCGCTAAAGTGAAAAACTACCACGTCACCGGGTTTTGCTTGTCCGCTCAAGTGAGTCACAAAAGCCGTCTCGATATTTTCCCTGGTAGCTTGAGCGTCAGTCAAAGTCAGAATGTCCGACGGCGCAAACCCAAACCGATAGATCAGCAGTTCCCGCTGCAATTCCACATCCGTGACGCAGCCGTGCAGGGGCGAGTCTGGATATTTGTCAACGCCAACCAACAAAGCCAATTTCCTCGCTGTCGGCTGGGCTAAGGCTTGGAGGTAGCGATCGCCCAACCGCAGCCACAAAGCCTCGCTGATTCCGATGGCGGCTAGCACTCGGCCAGCTTGCTGCAAAAATTCCCGCCGCTTCAGTCCCATTTTTAAATAGCTTTTAATTTTAATTTTTGAATTTTAAGTTAAATTCCCCTCAATAATTTGACGGAAATTAATTAGATTGTAAATGTTTAGTATTAAGAGAGTTTTTAAGTTTTCACTTTTGAGCTTTAAGTTTAAAATTTCCACTTTAAAACTCAAAACTCAAAATTAAAAACTATTCAAAATACCGCCCGCACCAAGGTTCAACGTTTAAATCTCGTAATTGAAAATATTCATTGCCTTGGCTAATTCGGCGGCGACTTCCGGCCGGGAAAACTGCGGCGGCGGCAATTTTCCAGCGCGCAGCATTTCCCGCACTTTGGTTCCCGACAAATGCACCCGCTGTTCGGGAGTGCTGGGACTTGTTTTAGTTGTAGCCATTTGTTCCGTCAGCGTGCAATAGAAAGCGTGCTCGAATTTCATCGGCACAATTCCCAATTCTCCCGGCTCAAATTCGTCAAAAATGTATTGGGCATCGTAAGTGCCGTAATAATCGCCAACTCCAGCGTGATCGCGCCCCACGATAAAGTGAGTGCAGCCGTAGTTTTTGCGGATTAAAGCGTGAAAAATTGCTTCTCGCGGCCCGGCGTAGCGCATCGCCGCCGGATTAATTGCCAAAATTACGCGGTCTTTTGGATAGTATTTTTCTAGCAGAATTTCGTAGCAGCGCATCCGCACGTCAGCGGGGATATCGTCATCTTTTGTCGTCCCCACTAGCGGGTGCAGAAATAAGCCGTCTACTGTTTCTAAGGCGCATTTTTGGATGTATTCGTGCGCCCGGTGGATGGGGTTTCGGGTTTGGAAACCGACTATGGTTTTCCATCCTTTTTCTTTGAACAGCAGTCTCGATTTCGCCGGGTCAATTTGGTATTGGGGAAACCGGACATCTAGTTCGCGTTCCAGCAGCCAAACGTCGCCTGCGAGGTTAACTGGCCCGGATTTGTCTACTACTTGGACGCCCGGGTGTTTGAGGTCGTCGGTGCGGTAGACGTTGAGGGCTTCTTCTTCTTTGCTGTAGCGGTATTTTTCTGCGAGTTCCAAGAGCCCGACAAATTCGCCCGCCGGCGAGTCGAGGCGCACTAAAGTTCCTGCTTTCAGGGTATCGGCGACTGCTTCTGTTACCGAGAGGGTGATGGGAACCGACCAAGGGAGGCCGTTGGAGAGGCGCATTTGTTTGACGACCGATCGATAATCAGCTTCGTTCATGAACCCTTTGAGGGGACTCAGGGCGCCGATGGCGATCATTTGCAGGTCGGAGATCGATCGATCCGAAAGCTGAACTCGCGGCAATACTTCTGCTTTGTCGAAAAATTCTTGTCTTTGGTCTAGTGTGGCAATGCGGTTGACCAGGATGCCGCCGTGAGGGGCAATGCGGTCTGAATGCTGGCTCATGTCGATTTGAAGTTGTGGGTTTTAGCTGCCAGAGTACATAGTACCAAGTGCGGGCTGTAAATCTACATTTTTTAATTGTTCTGGACTTGTGCAGAACGCTGTTTTTGTGGCGCTGTAATTCTTTAACAGTCAACTAGCGCACTCAACACTCTAAACTTTCCGGTCAAGTTTGCACTTGAAATTCTTCGGGATCTATTCCCCAATTTACCCAGCTAATCGCTTCTTTAGCCGATCGCGCTTCCGGGGGTACTCGCAAAACGTGAACGTGTCCCGTACTCGGACAAGTCATCTTTAACAAATAAATTGGCTCTAAGTCAATATTATTCTCAATTTTCAACAAAGTATATTCTTGCCAAGTATCCAATTCAGTTGCTTGCAATTCTTGACAAATTCTCGGATAGCCGATCGCCTGAATCAAAAC
Source organism: Microcoleus sp. MOSTC5 (assembly GCF_036701825.1). NCBI lineage: Bacteria > Bacillati > Cyanobacteriota > Cyanophyceae > Oscillatoriales > Microcoleaceae > Microcoleus > Microcoleus sp. MOSTC5. The sequence continues at coordinate 50,553 of NZ_JAUBRK010000036.1, forward strand.
TCGCCGCACTTCGGCATTCTGTTCTGTTAACAGCCATGAAGCTTGCCAAGACTGAGGCGGAACTTGACCGATTGTTTCCGGCAGTCGCACGCCGCGATAACAGTATACGCTGAACTTATCAGCAAATTCAACCGCTGGTTGACCTTCTGCGTGGAGCAAATATTCGCTGTCAAAATGAAGTTGTCGCGGGCGATCGCACACAAAGCACTTTTTCTCAAACGGGTAAATCCAGCCGCACTTTTCCACTAAGGATTGAAAGGCTGAATATAAAGAGCGATCGTACTCCAAATTTAACACGCCAATACAAAAATCCACCCAACTTCCGTGACAGGCTGAGAGTTCGGAAACTATGCTGCTATTATGATAAGTCTGATCGATAAAAAATCTCTGAAATCTCTCGCCCAACTTCCTTGCTAATTTGACGTAAACTTCGTCTTTAACATGAGCGTGCAGTTGATTCATTAGTTGAGCGTACAGCGGATTATAGAGTGTGCTGTAAATTTTATTTTCCAGTTCCCTGCTGAGTTGACTTCTTAATATATCGTACAATTCATTATGAATTTTGTTTCTGATTTCGCTGCCAGTTCCCCGACCCGAATCGCGTATTTTTAGCGGTTCAACTGCTTGCAAAGCTGTGTAAGGGCTGTCACAGAAAATAATTTCCGGTTCAGGAAAGCCGATGATGTTGTAGGCGGTGTTGATGGCCGCTGTCGCTTGCGGGCGATCGACTGGTTTTATCGAAACTCCAATTTGCCGCCACTTCTCGCGATAAATCGGGATTAGCGCTGTTTGTTCGGGAGTAATTGCGATCATTGGTACAGCTATATTATTTGATTCGCGGTCAATTTTTTTGCTATCGAATTCGGTAATAAAATACAGTTAAGTTGGTAGTAAAAATATAAATTCTCAATACTAACCTCTTTTATTATAAGAGTTAAATTATTAGTATGAGCTAACAATTCTTTGCAATACACCTAAAATCATAGGAACATTATCGAGACAATAAACATCAGCATCAATAATTAAATTATTTCCTTCTAATTTAAGAAACCGCCAGACAACGCCAGTAGTTACGCAGCCAAATACGGCAGGTAGTGCATTGTGTTCGCCTTCGTTAAATAGCTGAGCGGCCACCATTTGTGCGGCACACTGCGGGAGACAAGATTCTATTTCTCCGCCTTTCGTTTCTCTCAAGGCAAAAATGGGGACTTTAATTTCAAAATCAAAGGGCACGGAAGACAGTATAAAATCGCATTCTCCATTCAATCCCCGATCGACATCTACATCAAATGACCAGCCGGAAAAGATAGAAAATTGTCGGTTGTTCCTTTCTCTAGATTCTAACAAAATAGGAGAAATAATCCGTTCCGAACGTTCTTTTGCAGTTGTCACAGCAGTGTTAGAACTAATTTCTAGGGTTCTCCAAAGCCATTCGGAGGGTTCTAAAGGAATAACCTTAGCACTCAGAATAGAACCCAGTGAGGGCTCCAATCCAAACCGATCTTTTAACTGTTGGAAAGTAAAGGATTTGTAAGACATCGTTCTCAGATAAGTCGGTGAAAATAAAGATTACTTCGAGATCGAAAGCGAGTAGAGAAACGCTAAACTCGCTTGTATAGCAACCCTTGCATAAATTTTCAACCTTTCTTTTGTTCCTTCTTCTCTCTTCCCTCGGACTTCAACATCAATCCGTTAATTAAATCCGTTAAAGTCGTTAAATCCGCCTTGCGAATCCGTTGCCGAAGTTTCTTCTAAACATTTAACCACTCCAGGAGTACCCTGGGCGCCGGTAACAAAATCATTAACAAAAGCCCGATCGCCAGCAACCCCAAAAAATCCCGCCGATTATCCAATTCGCTGACATCATTCAAGGCCGGTTCGTCGTTTAGTGGCGTCAAGAATAAAATAATCGCCCACAGCAGCAAACCCTGTTCTAAAAAAGAAAGCAGCAGCATACAAAGTCTAGCAACTTGCCCGATCGCCATACTCGCTCGCTGGCCGAACATCGCGTGTACGATGTGCCCGCCATCAAGTTGTCCCACGGGCATCAAATTAAACGCCGTCACTATCAAACCCAAATAACCCGCCACCGCTACCGGATGCAAATCGATCGCAGTTTCCGCATTCAAAGCACCGCCCAAGGTTAACTTGCTCAAGAGAGTCATCAGCAGCGAAAAATTGGGTTTGAAAGACTCAAAATTTAACATTCCCGACTTGTCAGAGAGCGGTACAATTGTCGAATGATCCAAACCCCAAATTAATAATGGCACTGTCGCAACTAAACCCGCAAGGGGCCCGGCAATGCTAACATCAAATAAAGCTCGGCGGTTGGGAATTGGACTCCGTATTTGAATGAACGCGCCAAAAGTTCCCAAGAAAAAAGGAATCGGAATAAAATAAGGCAGAGTCGTGCGAATTTTGTAAAATTGGGCAGCTAAATAGTGGCCGGATTCGTGAATTCCCAAAATTGTAATCAGAGCCAGCGAGTAAGGCAAACCCTGGAGCAATAGTGACGGGTTGGACTGCAAAGCTTGTTCAGTAACTCCGGCAAGTCGCGCCCCGACAAGCGTAGTCATAAACACCGTGATCAGCAGCAAAGCTAATGCAAAAAAAGGCCTGGTTACAGATTCGGTTTTGACAGGAGTTTCCCCTGATTGGTGGCTGGGATTGGGAACTATGGCAAAAAAAGGTTGACCGCTCAAGCTGTTTTGAAATACTACTAAAAAGCGATCGCCAAAAAGCCTCTCCACATTCTCCCGAATTGCCTGATAAGCCGCCTCCGGGTTCGTGCGCAACTGCCCGCGACAAATTACAGCCTGCGGCCGAAATTCCAAATCTCGCAAAAAGTAAATTGACCAAGGAAAACAATCGCGCAAACTCGCTTCTTCTTCTTGGTTGATCGGGCGCACGGGCGGTTTTGGCTTTGCAGGTTCATTCGCAGAGTCTGCTACCTGCTCAGCAGTTTCGTCGGTAATTTTCTTGCGCCCCAACTGTACCAAAAACCAATACAAAAAAGGGCAAACCAGAAAAGGTATAATTACTAACTCCGGCGGTACTGTTTTGCTCGTACCGTTAACTAAAACCCAACCGCTCCAAATCAACGGCGGCGCCATCATTACCAGCCACAGCAGCCATACCGGAGTTCGGGTGATGCGGCTGATGCCGTTCTGCAACAAGTAGTACGAGATCAGTCCCAATACGAACAACCATAGTAAAAACAACATAATATTTATCCCATTCCCTTCTGAAATACTTCCTTGAAACAACAGAGTTCAGTCTCCAAACAGCCCAGACCCGTGCTGGACAATATCTTTGCTTTCCCGCCTAACCGGGATACCCTGGGTGCAACAGCTTATTTCATTGTAGAAAACGAATCGAACATCCTGGTGGATTGTCCCGCTTGGGATGAGATTAACCAAACCTTTTTGCTCGCGCGCGGCGGTGTGCGACTGCTGTTTCTCACCCACCGCGGCGCTATCGGCAAGGCGCGGGAGATTCAGGAAGCCACGGGGTGCGATATCCTGATTCAAGAGCAGGAAGCTTATTTGCTGCCGGGATTGAAGGTGACGGTTTTTGAGCGAGAATTTGGTGTGAGCGATCGAATAAAAGCATTTTGGACTCCAGGCCATTCTCCAGGTTCGTCTTGCCTTTATGATAGTGGCAGCGGCGGAGTGCTGTTTTCGGGCAGACACTTGCTCCCCAACCGAGAAGCTGCCCCAGTACCGCTATTGACGGCAAAAACTTTTCACTGGCCCCGGCAAATTAACAGCGTTAAGTCAATTATCGATCGATTTTCGCCCTCCACTCTGCAATATATTTGCCCCGCTGCCAATACTGGTTTTTTGCGCTCCAAAGGATCGATCGATCGAGCTTTTGAGCAATTAACCAACCTGGATTTAGCCGTTTGTTTGCAGTCGAAACCCGGCCCCTAAATCTAGGCTGCAAAATCAAAAAATGGTTTGACGCGCTAATTATAGCGATAAGGTGCGCGCTACGCACCCTAGATTATTCTTCAGTCTCTTAGAGACGGGCGAAACTTTGTATAGTGGCGGTTACAACCGCCGATTCTTATGGAAAAAACCGAAAAACAAAAAATGCTCGCCGGCGAATTGTATTTAGCTGCGGACGAGCAATTGATTTCAGAGCGCCTGCGAGCCCGCCGCCTCGCCAGAACCTACAATTCTACCCGCGAAGACGAACCAGACAAACGGTTAGAAATTATCGCGGAATTGTTCGGTGCAGTCGGGCCGAAAGTTGAAATCGAGCCACCTTTTTACTGCGACTACGGCAGCCATATTTATGCTGGAAACGGATTGTATATGAATTTTGGCTGCGTGATTCTCGACTGCAATCGAGTTAGCATCGGCGAGAATTTACTGTGCGGGCCCAACGTCCAAATTTACACCGCTCTTCACCCCACAGACCCGGAAATTAGAGTTGCTGGCCTAGAACTCGCCGCTGAAATTAATATTGGCAATAATGTTTGGATTGGCGGCGGCAGTATTATTTGCCCAGGAGTCACTATTGGCGACAATAGCACGATCGGTGCAGGCAGTGTGGTTGTCAAAGATATTCCCGCAAACGTCGTGGCGGCGGGGAATCCTTGCCGAATCATCCGGCATCTACCTTGATGTGGTACGATCGACACAATCGTGCGATCGGCTCTTCGGAGCTTAACCCAAAAATTTTAGGTATTGTGAAACTTCATTAAGTTTGTAAGCATCAATCAACAATAGTAGTATCATATTATCATAATTATTCGAGTAAAAAACACATGACTTAAAGGATAGAAACCTTAAATGCAACTAGCAGAGAGGCACATCATTAAATCTACGGAACATCGTTTCGCACAGATTGATGAATTAGCCTTTAAATCCAAGAATCTCTATAATGCCGCCAACTACGTCATTCGTCAGAGTTTTACTTATGGATGGGGTTACATCAACTACAACGAGATGAACCGTTTGATGAAATCTCATCAAGCATATAAGGCCATGCCCGCCAAGGTTAGTCAACAAATCTTGATGGTATTGGACAAGAATTGGAAATCGTTTTTTGAAGCCGTCAAAGCTTACAAAATTGATTCCTCTAAATTCACTGGTCGTCCGAAGCTACCGAAATATAAGGATAAAGCCAAGGGTCGTAATATTCTTATCTATACGATTCAGGCGATTAGCAGCAAGCAATTCAAGAAAGGAATTATCAAGCTTTCGGGTACGGAAATCTTAATAAAGACCAAAGTAAATCCCGCTCAATTTTGCCAAGTTAGGCTGGTTCCAAAATGTGATTCGTATGTGATTGAGGTGATTTATAATGAGCCGGAGTCCACCGTCAGTAACGATATTTTGGCAGCTAGTATTGATTTAGGACTGAATAATTTAGTGGCGTTAACTTCAAATCAGCCGGGTTTCATTCCTCTGTTGATTAACGGGCGACCATTAAAATCGATTAACCAGTTCTACAACAAACGCTCTTCACACTTACAATCTCAGTTAAAAGGAAGTCGCAAGAGTTCGCCCCGCATTCAGCGCTTAACTCGCTGTCGCCACCAAAAAGTCGATAATTACTTGCATCACGCCAGTCGGCTAATAATCGGTATCTTGGTCGCCAAACAAATTGGGACGCTAGTAATTGGCAAGAATGCACAATGGAAAACCGAGATTGATTTAGGAAAGCAAACCAACCAAAACTTCGTTAGTATTCCTCACGCTAGATTAATTGAGATGTTGGAATACAAAGCTAGACTGGTTGGGATTAAGGTGATCGTGCAAGAAGAATCTTACACATCTAAGTCGAACTTCCTGAATCTAGATCCGATTCCTGTGTACGGGCATACTGGCACTGATGATGTCGCATTTAGCGGTAAGCGAATCAAGAGAGGTTTGTACAGAACATCAATCGGTCAATTAATCAACTCCGATGTCAACGGGTCTTACAATATCCTCAGAAAAGCAATCCCAAATGCGTTTAGCAATGGGATAGAGAGCTGCGTAGTTCAGCCTAGGCGGGTCAATCCGCTCAAAGTAAAAGTGAAAGGGGAGGGACTTAATGCCTCCCATGCCATGTCATAAACGACTATACTTTTACCAGCTATTAGAACAGCCAGTTTGAGATTTTCCACGTAAAATCCCCGAAAAAAACCGTGGAAAAAATGTAAAATCTCAAATTTCAAATCCCTTAATTTCTCGTTCCCGGTTTCCACACTACCAAGCTTTTCTTATGACGACTGCAACAGTTTATCCCAACGCTCCGGATCTCTGCACCGACGACTACATAGCAGTCGGTGTAGCTACCTGCTTCATCAAAGAAGAAGGCGAAGTTTTTGAAGTGCAAGTAATCGAAGCTATTCCCTCAGCAGCTTTGGAAGCAATTGTCAAGGGAATTCCCACATCCTATTTAATGGCTTGCGGGACGACTTTGGGAGCAGTGCTCGATGGCGAATCACCCAAAATGTTGCCAGAATTCCCGACATCAGCTCAGTTTAGCGAAGAATTTGGCTTTCGGGCGATCTCCGCTGCCCGCACTTACAAAATCCGCCCCCAAGCTCAACTTCACATTCCCTTGGGAACCGTTCGCAACGACTTTACTTATTCCTTAGAACGCAAAAGAGTCCTCAACTCCGAGCGCGTTATTCGCACTGAAGACAATGTGAAACAGCACGAACACACTCACAAGGTTCTTTAAACAAATCGCGCAACTGAGGCTATTTAGCAGCGCCTCAGTCAGCGGATGCAGGGAAAATAGTTTTGAGTTTTGAGATGTGAATTAAAAATTTAAAAAGCTTTTCATTCATTAATGAGGGAAAAGCTTTTAATATTTTAATATTAAGATCAACCCCAAACATCTGAAAGTAGCGTGTACCGCTGTGTGTGTACCTTACCTCATAACACAAACGCCGAACATCTCAACGTAGAATCATGCCTGCGCACATCACCTAATTAACATAAATTATTAAGGAGTGTTAAGAAAACTCTTAAATTGTCGATTAAATATTCTAAATAATAAAAAATATAGTAAAATTTTTTATGGTAGTTTAACAGTGTGAACCCGCCGGCGGGAAAAAATTCCAAAATTCCCGCAATTATTCAATGCTAGTAGTTTCAGACTATTGGCAGGCTGGGACTACATCGCAGGTGATCTGAGAATTTCAATCTCACAAATTAGTCAAACAATGGGAAGCTTTGCGAGAGTTAAGTGGTGGAAATTAACTCGACTATTGCCAGCGGGATTTAAGGGCGAATACCCTCTTCCCTACAAAACTGCGCTGTTACTTTGGGGCGTAACAATTCTGGCAGCTAGCATCACTGGTTGTATCAGCTATCAAAGCGTTCGTCGCTTGATTATCAACAATTTAGAGCGAAATGCTTTGTTAGAAGTTAGGGAGCGCGGGAACAATATCGATCGGTGGCTCGGCACTAGAAAGGCTGAGATCCAACTCCTCGCCCACACTCCTTTCGTTCGTTCGATGAATTGGTCAGTGGCAGAGCCTTATTTAAAATCCGAAGTAATTCGACTGGAAAAATTCCAGCATTTCGCATTAATAGCTCCCGACGGTTCTTATTTCACCACAAAAGTAGGCAAAGCCTTGATTAATGTCAGCGACCGCCAACACTTCAAAAAGGCAATGGCTGGGGAAGTCTATGTTTCAGATCCTACCATTTCTCGCACGCTCAAAAAACAAAGTATTGTTCCGATTTCGGCTCCGGTGTGGTCAAATTCGGCAAATTCTATTTATAAAACAGCAGAAAAGCCGATCGGAGTAATGAACGGGGTCATTAGCATCGACCGAATTGCCGAAGTAGTAGGAAAGCTGGAATACGGGCCAGGAAGTTACGCTTTTGTTCTCAATTCTCAAGGAGTGCCGATTGTCCATCCCAACGCTGGGTTAATCGGAAATATCGACAAGCCGGCTCCCAGTCTTTTAGAGTCTGCAGATGCTAATTTGGCGAATGTAGCCCGGGAGATGGTTTATCAAAAAACTGGCATTTTGCTGACTAAAATCAACGACACCAGAGTTTATGTTGCCTATCTTCCTTTAGAACAAGCTGAATGGTCGATCGCCCTCGTAATTCCCCGCGACAATCTCGAAAAACAACTGCTCCCCTTCAATCTACTAGCAGTAGCTGCAGCCGTACTTGCCGCCGCAGCTATTTTCGCAGCTATTGCCGCACTCAAGCTGTTTGCCATAAATTGCAGCCGCACTCGCACAGAAGCCCTTCTCCACCGCTTGACTGGCCGCATTCGCGCTTGTTTGCACCTCGATCGCATCCTGCAAACTACAGTAGACGAACTCGGTACTTTGCTGCAGCTCGATCGAGCAATTTTCGGATGGTACGATCCCCGACAAGATACTTTAGAATTTGGCTGGGAATATTGCCGGGAAGGTTTGCCCGGGCGCTTGGGAATCTTCGGCGTTCCAGGAGGGCCCTCTGGAGATTTAGCTGCACGCCTCCACCGCTGCGAAACGATACTGCTATATAAAACCGTCGCCCCTGATAGCGGAACGTCTCAGGAACACGCTTATATCGAACTCACAAACAGCCACTACGCAGCAGTACCCGTACTGACTCAGACTAATCGGCTCGGATATCTGTTCGCCTGTGCAAACCGGCGGTTTGCGACTCCCGACGAGGTGGAAGTTTTGGAAGCAATTGCAGACTCGCTGGCGATCGCAATTTCCCAATCCCAACTCCACGGGCAAATTCAAGAAAAACTCACACTTTTGGAAGAAGTATTAGCCAAACTCAGAAGAAATGAAGAGCATTTAGTACAAAGCGAAAAAATGGCTATTGTCGGTCAACTAGCAGCCGAAGTTGCCCAAGAAATTAATAACCCGATTAACTTTATTTACGGCCGCGTGCTTCACCTCAACGATTATATCAAAGATTTGCTTAATATAATTCGCCTCTATCGCCAACAATATCCCGAACCCGTGCCGCGAATTGCCAAAGAAATACAGTCTGGCGACATAGATTTTATTAGCCAAGAGTTGCCGCAAATTCTCAATCTTTTGAAAATAGGAACCGATCGCATTCGCCAAATAGTCCTTGCTTTGTGGAAATTTTCGCTTCCTGACGAAGCCAACAAAGAACACGCCAACCTTAATGAAAGCATCGAAAATATTTTGCTGTTGCTAGCGAGCAGGCTGGAAAAAAAAATATTAGTAGTCAAGGAGTACAACAACTTGCCGCCAATTTTGTGTTATCCCGGTCAACTGAGCCAGGTATTCGCTAGTCTCCTGAGCAATGCCATTGATGCTGTTAACAGTATTGAAAACTCTGCTCAAATTATTACAATTAAAACAAATATTGTCGAGGATTCTCCAGGTCGGTGTATTGCAGTATCGATCGCCCACAACGGGTTCCCAATTCCGCCGGAAATTCAACACAGAATATTTGACCAGTTTGGCCATACTAAATTATTTAATAAGTTTACAGGATTGGATCTGTCGGTTTGCTATAAAATTATTGTAGAATTGCACGGCGGCAGCCTTACAGTTGAATCTCCGGTTCAATCTCAAACTGGGGGCGGTGCTGAGTTTATAGTAAAATTGCCGATCGTTTAATTGAAAATTTTAACAGTCGATCGAGCATCGTGAATGATCAATGCTTTTGCCTCCCTCTTCGTCCGCGTCGGCTCGATTTCAATCGCCCAGTTTTTATTTCAATTTATCGAAGCGTTAAATGCTAAGCTGTCGGGCCTCTTGCGCTTTTTTCGGGGGCAGGACACCCCAGCAGAATTTCATCAAACTTGACTGTAAAATTTAGATGCGCCTGGGCTTAGTTTAGTCCTGAACGCAGAACCTCTATATTTAGGGTGCTACTTATAGCGATCGGGTACACCGCTATAAGTAGCACGTAAAACCACTTTTTGCGTCCAGAACTGTAGCTCATAATTGTTCATTATCATACAGATAAGCCCTGAGCTTTTGAACACCGTCAATTATGAAACCAATGTGATTTAAAAATGAATCAAATATGAAAAAATCGCAATTCTATCAAAATTTAGTGTAAAGTAAAACAGTCAAGAGGAACGCTTTACCTATAACATCTAACAATTTACAAAAATGGATGCAGCCACTACCATATTACTTTCCTTTGGACTAGCAGCAGATGCTTTTGCGGTTGCTGTTTCTAGCGGTTTAGCCATCAAACACATGAAGGTCAATAAAGCTTTAAAAATTGCCTTATTTTTCGGCGGTTTTCAAGCTTTAATGCCCGTAATAGGATGGCTCATCGGTCTTAGTTTTAGTTTTTTGATAACACCGATCGACCATTGGATCGCTTTTGGGCTTTTGAGTTTTATTGGCGGTAGAATGATTTACGAATCGCTGCAAAGCGAAGAATGCGAGAAAAAGTTTAATCCCTTAGATACGGGGACTTTGATAACGCTGTCGGTGGCGACGAGTATCGATGCTCTCGCAGTTGGTCTCGGATTTGCAGTGCTAAAAACTTCGATCGGCCCTGTCGTTAGTGCGATCGGATTTATTACTTTTTTGGTCGTATTTGCTGGCGTGTTTATCGGTCACAAGTGCGGCAACTTATTTGGAAATAAAATAGAGTTCCTCGGAGGCGTAATTTTAATTGCGATCGGCAGCAATATCTTATTTTCGCATTTAACAGCAGTGTCGGCAGTCATTAGTCATTAGTAATGGGTAATGGGTAATGGATATTCCTTCCAGGCTATGCCTGGGAACACATACCCGGAGGCTGTGCCTCCAATGCCCAATTCCCAAAAAATGCTATAACAGCAATATTGCGTTAAAGGATAAAAATTCCGTGATTAAACTTTACGGCGGAGCCCAAAGCAGGGCATCAATTGTCAAGTGGTATCTAGAAGAAATAGGGGTTCCCTACGAATTCGTCACCCTAGATCTGCAGGCAGGGGAACACTTGCAGCCAGAGTATCTGGAAATTAACCCGCTCGGCAAAGTACCGGCAATTGTTGACGGAGATTTTAAACTTTGGGAATCCGGCGCAATTCTGCTGTATTTAGCTCAAAAATATGGTAAGATGCCCCAGACTTTGGAGCAGCAAGCTGAAATTGTGCAGTGGGTCATTTTTGCCAACGCGACGCTGGGGTCGGGAATATTTACAGAAGCAACTCGCGATCGCGAAACTCCCCGCTTGTTAACACCGCTTAATCAAATCTTCGAGAAACAGCCGTTTGTAATGGGTGATGAATTCGGCGTCGCCGATGCAGCAGTCGGGTCAATATTGGCTTACATTCCGATGGTGCTAAAACTAGACCTCAGTCCTTATCCGGCTGTTGTAGATTACATGAAGCGGATCTCAGAAAGACCGGCATTTAAAAGTGCGATCGGCGGTAGCTGAAGGCAGAAAGAAGAACGAAACAAAACTTAATAACTAAAAGCAGGGACAATTTGTGAATTGCCCCTGCTTTTTATGAAATCAAACTTATCTAAATCCGACAGCGGCCTGCCAAACAAAAGCCAGCAGCAAGAAAAACACGGGAATAACGGGCAAAACATTCACCAAAGGCTCAAAAATCGAATAAGCTTCGGGCAGTTTTGCTAAGAGTAATGCAGCTTCCATGAATCAACCTACCTATCCAACAGAATTTTAATAATTGTCGCATATCTTCACCCAAGGCAATCACGATCGATCGACTCTTGGTGCGAGCCAGCTAGCAAACTCTTCCGTAAATCGATCGGCCAAAATCGCTTCCCGCATCCTCCCAGTAAAGCGAATCAACTCCGTCACATTGTGAAGCGCCAGCAAAGTATACCCCAGCACTTCGTTAGCCCGCGCCAAATGGGCCAAATAAGCCCGACTGAATTTTTGGCAGGTATAACAAGGACAAGACTCATCCAGCGGAGCAAAATCCTCCCGGAACCGAGAATTTTTCAAATTCCAGCGTTCCCCACCCACAAAAGCCGTCCCGTGGCGGCCCAGCCGAGTCGGAATCACGCAGTCAAACATATCTACGCCACTCGCCACAGCCAGCGCCATTTCCCGATAAGTCCCAATCCCCATCAAATAACGCGGTTTATTTGCCGGCAACAGGGGCGCCGTCACCCTCACAATCTCTGCGATCAAATCCCCCGATTCCCCGACACTAACCCCGCCGATAGCGTAACCGGGTAAATCCAAATCTACTAACTGGTTCGCCGCGCGCGATCGCAAATCGGGGAAAACACCCCCCTGCACAATGCCGAACAAAGCTTGATCGGGGCGCGAGTGAGCTTGAATGCAGCGTTGCAGCCAGCGGTAAGTGCGATTTGTTGCCGCCTCCACCTCCTCCCGCGTAGCGGGGTAAGGGGGACACTCGTCAAAGGCCATAATCACATCGGCGCCCAACTGATTCTGAATTTCGATCGATCGTTCCGGCGTCAAATTAATCCTGCGACCATCGCGGGGAGACCGAAAAGTCACCCCATCATCACTAATCTGGCGCATTTGGCTCAAGCTAAACACCTGAAAGCCGCCCGAATCCGTCAGAATCGGGCCCGGCCAAGCCATGAATTTATGCAATCCGCCGGCGCCTGCGACAATCGCTTCCCCCGGCTGCAAATGCAAGTGATAAGTATTTGCCAAAACCATTTGAGAACCCGCCGCCTCAAGATGTGCTGGTGTCAAAGTTTTGACATTAGCTAGCGTCCCCACTGGCATAAATTTAGGCGTTTCCACAACACCGTGGGGAGTGGAAAAAACCCCTGCACGCGCTTGGGTATGGCTGCAATTAGCCTGACATTTAAAAGAAAATCTCGCGTTGTCTTCAGTCATTAGTCCCCGACGATCGTTAACCGCTACTCGGCCGTCCGTGTTATCTAATCTATTGTTGATGAGATTGAGACAAAAAAAACCATGACCCCGCCCAAAAACGGAGACAAGTTTCCGACAATCGTCGTGGAGGGCAAAAAATTTTAGACCTTAGTTCTACCTCCCAGATTCAAAGCTGCGAGTAAATCTAAAATCTAAAATCTAAAATCTAAAATCGACTGACTGATCATTAAAAGGGGGAATCGTCCTCATCCAATTGCAGATCCCAGTTGCCTGAGAGTACCTGATCGACAACCGCATCCAAAGCCGCGGCATTTAAATTCCGCGCCACTTGCTCTTGCAAAGGATTGGAGAGGGGAATTAAGCGCAACTGCCGTCCGTCTTGAATCAAGTCAAAATAAGCACCATCTTCAGGGGATTGTTTCAGTTCCAGGTAATCAAAACTATACACGTTCAAATAAAGCGCGTGGTTGGCAATCAGGGTAGAACGATGGGGGTTGGCGAAGACTTCGAGCACATAACCTTCCCCTTCGCTGTAAGTCTTGCCATCTTGTATGTGAAGGTAGCGGACACGTCCTAAATCAAACAGCAATCTTTTGATATCGCGTTTGTTGACGACAATGCCTGTATCGATGATACAAGGAGCAACTACCCTGTTATTCAATTGGTCGTGACTCATGGAGTAAAAGCCTCTGTTGTAGTATGTTCCCGTCTTGGAAATCAGGGAGTTAGCTAGAATTCTTGGGAAGGGAAACGCGGATCTTGAGTTTAGTCATTTTAGATAGGGAGCTTCGGGCTCGCTGCCGGCAGAGGTTTTCCGGGGAAAAGAGCTCGGACAGGAGGAATGCCCGATCCAAAGGACTAGGGTGTTACAGCTCCAATTCTGGCACACGCTAAGGGATTGACAACTGCATACGAGATGAAAAAACTTTCTATCTTATGGTGGATAATAAATTGGTTCGCTCTACGATCGGCTTTTTCCGGAATCAAGGCGCTGCCATCGCAGCCGCAGTCGCTTTTTATACTTGTTTGCCGGTACCGATGTCTTGGACTTTGGAGTTTCGGGGCATTGCTCGCTTGGCACCGGCGATCGGGCTTTTGATTGGGGGGATGCTGGGACTGGCGGATGGTGGGTTGCAGTTGTTGGGGATGCCTGCTCTGACTCGATCGGCCTTGGTGGTAGTGTTGGGCATCGCCGTGACTGGCGGGCTGCACCTAGACGGGGCAATGGACGCGGCGGACGGGCTGGCTGTACCAGACCCCGTGCGCAGGCTGGAAGTCATGCGGGACAGCGTTACAGGAGCCTTTGGGGCGATGGCTGCGATCGCGATCGTGCTGCTGAAAACTGCCGCTCTCTCGGACTTGAATAACTATAGGTGGCTGGCTTTGATGGGTGTCGCGGGTTGGGGGAGGTGGGGGCAACTGGTGGCGATCGCCCGCTATCCCTATCTCCGGGCTGAGGGTAAGGGAGCTTTTCACAAAGAATCGATTTATTCTCCTTTTGATTTTATCCCAGGGGTGCTGTTGCTGCTGAGTTTGAGCGTGGTGCAAGTTGTTCTGGAGGGCGATCGGTGGCTGTTGGCGGTGGGGATGGCTTTGGGGGGAAGTGCGATCGGAATTTTTGCCGGAGCCTGGTTTAACCACCGTTTGGGCGGCCACACGGGCGATACTTACGGTGCTGTAGTCGAGTGGACGGAGGCTTTGTTGCTGTGTCTGTTGGCGGCTTTGGAAGGGTGAAGATGCAACGCTTGCGCTTTTTGTTGGAGAGTGTCGTATCGAGCCTTCGCAAGCAGCAGATTCGGCGGCTTGCGAAGGCCGATCAAGTGCGATCGCCCATATCGTAGAAGGCTTGTTGCACGTAGGGCATCATTAATTCGATCGACACAGATAAAATCTGTGTTTATCTGTGTCGATCTGCGGTTAAAATCTCATAAATTTTTACCCTGAAACCGAGCGACCGCAGCCTGCAATTTTTCCCCCAGTATCCGAACGTGAGGTTCTTTTAACATCCCAAGGTGGTTGCTGGGAATGTCGTACACCTCTATTCCTCCCGTAATTACCTCGCCCCAACCCAATTCGCGATCGGCACCAAATGCGGCCGCACTCTCAACTGCCTTGAAAATAGAAGCCCGACCGGGATAAACTCCCGCTACATAATGTCTCAATGCCTCATTATTTAATTCCCCATGAGTGAAGTTTTCCAAATAAATTGGCAAGGGACGCCCGATCGCCCCGTACAACTTGCACAAAATTCTCCACTGAATATAAGTGAGATCCTGGATTTTTCCCATCAGATTGCTCTTCGCTTTATTGATAAATAAAGCAGGCGTGAGCCGTAAAACTTTCATCCCGCGTTGACTCTTCTTAATCTCAGACAAATTTTTGCAAGTAGCCGGCCCGTAAGTGTCCAACAATCCCAGCAAAGCTACCTTCTCACCTAGATCGTGAAGTTGCCGAGCCATCTCAAAAGCTACCGTCCCTCCAAAAGATACTCCTAACAGAAAATAAGGGCCGTGCGGCTGGAAAGTTTGCATTTCTTTTATGTAATAAGCTGCCAATTCCTCAACTCGATTGGGGGGAGCCAATTTTTCATCCATAATCTGGCTTGACAGTCCCAAAACAGGCTGCGATTGATCGATATAATTCATTAAAGGACGGTAAAATTCCAATCCTCTACCGAGTACGTGGATGCAGAACAGAGGCGGTTTGTAACTTCCGGTTCCCGGTTGAATCACGACCATTGACGGAGAAGGCGAAGACCATTCAGGTTCGCGGAGAATGTCAGCCAATTGCTCAACTGTTGGCGATTGGAAAATAGCAGACAGCGGCAGCTTTTTGTCGAATACTTTCTCAATTTCAGCTAACAGGCGCGCTGCTAGCAGGGAATGTCCTCCCACCTCGAAGAAATTGTCCCTGATTCCCGTTGAATTGATGCCTAAAACTTTTTCCCAAATTTCTGTCACTTGGAATTCAAACTTGTCGCGCGGGGCAACAGCAATTGTTTCATTGGGCGCAGCGTCGCTAGATTGCCACTTTTGAGTTGCCAAAGCGCGGCGGTCTACTTTGCCGTTGGGGTTTAAGGGCAAAGCGTCGAGGAAGACAAACCCAGCAGGTATCATGTAGTCTGGCAGTCTTTCTTGCAGGAAACTGCGCAGGGTACCGGCTGCGAGAATTTGACCTGGGCGGGAAACTGCATAAGCTGCGAGACATTTGTTGCCCGAAGCATCTAACTGAACTGCGATCGCCGCTTGACTAACATCTGGATGTCCGGCGAGAACAGCCTCAATTTCTCCCACTTCTATGCGGAAGCCGCGAATCTTTACCTGATTGTCGGTGCGTCCGAGGTATTCGATGTTACCGTCGGGCAGGTAGCGGGCTAAATCCCCTGTTTTGTAAAGGCAATTTGATTTGGGATGATTAGATGCTTCTTGGCTTTCAGCAATCTCTAGTTTCTCACCAGCATTCCCCAATCTAAAATCTAAAATCGGCAATCTAAAATCGTTGAAGGGATTCGGAATGAACCTTTGGGCTGTCAAATCGGGGCGGTTGAGGTAGCCTCTGGCCAAGCCTGCGCCGCCTGCATACAATTCCCCCGGAACGCCGATCGGCACTGGCTGCAAATACCGATCGAGTATGTAAACTTGAGTATTGGCGATCGGCCGCCCGATAGGAACGGAATTGCTAATTTGACTGGCAGAGTCGATCGGCGCGCAGCAAGTAAAAGTCGTATTTTCGGTCGGCCCGTAACCGTTAATTAATTTGCAGTTTGGAACTTCTCGCAGCAACTTCTGGACGTGGGGAACAGATAAAACGTCACCGCCTGCCAACAGTTGGCGCACACCCTTTAAATCCTCAATGCGATCGTCCACCATCAAGTGAAACAGTCCGGCTGTCAGCCACAAAATTGTCACATTATATAAGCGAATCGCCTCTCCCAACTCTGCCAAAGATGGGCTGCCGGGAGGGAATACCGCCAGTTGCGCCCCGTTGAGCAGCGCTCCCCAAATTTCCAAAGTCGAGGCGTCGAAGGAAATCGGAGCAAGTTGCAGGAATACTTCTGCTGCGGTGAGGCTGGCGAAATTAGTGTCTTTGACTAACCGCACTACGCCCCGGTGGACGACGCAAACGCCTTTGGGCTTGCCTGTCGAACCAGAAGTATACATTACATAAGCTAGATTGTCTGCATTAGCGAGACTGGCTGGGTTTATCTCACTTTGTGCGTCTATTTCCTGCTGCGCCGCATCCAGACAAATTACTTTTGCTCCGCAGTCAGGAAGTTTTTCTACTAGGTTCTGCTGAGTCAAAAGCACCGATATTTGGGCGTCTGACAGCATGAAATCCAGCCGCTCTTTGGGATAAGCGGGGTCTAAGGGCAAGTAAGCCGAACCTGCTTTGAGAACAGCCAAAAGCGAGACGATCGCATCCATAGATCGATCAAAACAAATGCCCACTAAAACTTCCGGGCCAGCCCCCAAAGTTTGCAAGTAATGTGCGAGTTGATTGGCGCGACAATTTAGCTGTTGGTAGGTTAGCTGTTGCTCTCCAAAAACTACGGCTACAGCGTCGGGAGTTTGTTCTGCTTGAACTTCAAATAGTTGGTGAATGCAGGCTGATTCGGGATAATTTGTTTGAGTGTTATTCCATTCAACTAATAGCTGTTCCCGTTCCGCTGCCGTCAAAATTGGCAAGTTTTTCAGCGGTTGCTCTGGATTAGCAACTATCCCCTCTAACAGCACCTCAAATTCAGCCATGCGGCGGCGGATTGTCGCAGCATCAAATAAGTTGGTATTGTACTGGCACTCCAGCACGAGTTTGTTTTTTGTTTCGCTGGCATTCACTGCCCATTCAAAGTTTTCCGAAGTTCTCGGATTCGAGAAGACTTCAGCTTCAAAACCGTCAAAATTAAGTTGCTCTTCTGTAAGCTGTACGTCCAGATTAAAAGTTACAGGCACTAGCGGAATGCGGCTGAAGTCCCGCGGCACTGCTAGTTTTTTTACCAGAGTACCGAAGGTAATCTGCTGGCAGTCGAGAGCATCTAAAATTGCCGTGCGGCGCGATCGCAAATAATCTCTAAAAGATTGTTCCTCGTTTATGCGGGTGCGCAGCGGCAACAAGCTCACGCAGTGTCCGGCAAGCTTGTCTTTTCCTCCAACCAGTTGTCCCGCCGCCGGCATTCCGACAACCAAATCCTCTTGCCCGCACAAGCGGTACATAAAAGCTTCAAATGCAGCAAAGAGAGTTGTAAAAAAACTGCACCCTGCTTTTTTCCCGAGGCGCTTGAGGTTAGCAACCAAATCTGGATTGAGTTCCCAATCTTCCCGCGAACCCTGGTAAGTTCTCAAAGCAGGTCGCGCTCTGTCTGTCGGCAAATCTAGCACCGGAATTGTGCCTGAAAACTGTTCTAACCAATACTTTTCAGCCTCAATAATTTCGGTTGTTGTTGAGTTTTCTTCTTGTGAACTTGCGTATTCTATAAAACTTTCTGGCTGTGGAAGATTGGCAGCTAACCCTTGCTTTTTGGCAGAATAAATTGCTCCCAAATCCGGGAACAGTATGCCCCAAGACCAGCCATCGCAAATGATGTGGTGGCCCGTGAGAATCACGATGTGTTCCTGCTCTTGCAGCTTAATAATTTGACTGCGAAACAGCGGCCCGCGCACTAGATGGAAAGGGCGATCGACTTCTTGGCTGCGCAAATAAGCTAATTTCGATTCGCGATCGCGATCGTCCACACTTGACAAGTCGATCACCGGAATGTCGAGTTCGATCGACGACGCAATACAAAGAGTCGATCCGTCAGGGCTAAATGTTGCCCGCAGCGCCTCGTGCCGCTGCACTAATTCCTGAATGGAAAATCGGAGAGATTGAATGTCGAGGTTTCCTTGCAATCGCAGACACATCGACTCGTTATAAGCACAATTTGCCTCGTCTCCCATTTGCACGGCAATCCAGATTTCTTTTTGCGATTCCGTCGCGGGTACGCAAGCAAAAAGTTCTCCGCCTGCGAAAGGATCGAAGTCTACAGCAGTTAGTTTCGGTTGTAAATCTGCGGCTTTTTTCATGGGCTATTAACAGTAGTACACAACTAAATAAATTTAAGTGACAGATGTAGGGGGTACGGCGAGGGGCGACAAAGCAGGGAGACAACCTATTGTTTTATGCCCAAGTGCTTCACCCTCCAACCAAGCGAGGAAAGCCTAACCCTTACATCTATCAAATCAAACGGTTTGAGATTATTTGTTGGAGATGTCTAACGAACCCAAATGTATTACTCCGTCCCCATCAATCTTTCGCGAGCACTCAACAAAGCACCTGCACCAGTCAGATAAGCATTAATCATCTTGGCTTTGACCGAATTGTTGCCCCTGGGGATGCAACATTCGTTGGTAAAAAATTTCCAATTTGATTCGCAAAGTTGGTCAAATGCTACGGAAATTGTTAAAGTCAGCGACCTTGCCGTGTGATACCAGCCACAGGGAATAAAGAGCGTTTCACCGGCTGAGATGGTAATAGTTATTGGCGTAGCTTCAGCCAAAAGCGGATATTTTTTTAAGTCGGGATTGTGATGGTTCTCAATCTCAGATAGCCAAGGAGAACCTGGTTTTGGGTAAAGATACTTTTGCTGCTCCGGCGGAAAAATTGTAAATTCTTTTTCCCCGTACAGTTGATTGATATACGCATAAAGCCCGAGAAAATCGTAGTGCAAATAAGGAAATTCTCCGCCCGGCCCGCCGAAGAATATTTCTAAGTCGTACAAATCATTTAGCAGCATCTTCGGGATTAAGCTGCTGTGCGTGCGATCGGGTGTGGCAATACTCGGTCTGGGAGAAATATCAGGTTCTAAATCGGCAAAATCTTTGCGAACATTTAGTTTGAAGGGATAGGGAGCCGGATTCTCTTTTGTGGAATTCTTGAGCAAATCGAACAATTTGTTGAGCGTGTAAATTTTACCACCTATTTCAATTTCTCGATCGCCAAATCTTTCTTGAAAATACTCCGGCGTAAATTTCGTTTTGGCAGGCCAATCTTTTGATAAATCCGTGAAAATAACTGGTTTGCCGGGATTGCGGTACTCCCTGACAAATTCCCCGTGAGTCAGACCTGTGCGGCGGTCTACTTGAATAGTTTTTGCTGTTTGGAGCATTTTGATTTTCCTGTGTTGGTTAGTTGAAATTTATTGCCGATTTGAAGAGATTTATCCTGTTCGTGGGGCGGGTTTGCGAGATTGTTGGTCTGAGGTAATTATTGTTGGTCAAACCCGCCCCTACAGGTAGATTGAGATTTACCGTTGGGTGGGGGCGGGTTTGCGAGATTATTTGTCTTACCCATAGATGGTTTGTAAAACCCGCCCCTACAGAATTTAATTACCAACCCTAACCGTCAATTTGATAAACTATCTCCTACTTGTAAATGTTTTCCTGGACGCTCTGGATCTGCGATATACCAAGCTGGATTGCCATTGGGATCTCGTCCTAATTTGGCACCGGGTACAGGAGAATTGCTTGCGAAAACTGTTGAGGATTTCGATCCATTTGTATTGCCATTTTTGTGGAAATCGATCGCCGGAACAGTCCCGCCAGAAGGAGCGGCAAAAAATCCGGCTGACTGCAATTCGGCAATGCTGTTTTTAAATGCTTCCTTGGCAAAAGCAATATCTGCGTCGGAATGCGCTAGCGTCAGAAAACACGGGCGGTGATCCCAAATGTGAATTCCTTTTTCCCGCAGGGAGTAAAACAGCAGTTCTCCATGAGTAAAATCTTGGGGGTAAGTGATTTTGAACAGGGAACCAAAGTTTTTAACTGTGAAAGGTGCTTGCTCTCGATCGAACATGGCGTTCAATTCTGCAACGAATTTGTCGGTTTTGGCATTGAGTTCGCGCTGCAATGAAGGCCCGCCCCGTTTCAAATATTCTAGGGATGCCTTGGCGGCTGCTAAAGTCAGGGGATGGCGCACAAAAGTCCCTGCAAAATAAGTGACGCCTACTTCCGGGAACGAGTCGTCGCCGAACTGCCAAAAACCGCCGTCTAAAGCGTCCATCCAGGCGGATTTGCCCGCGATTACCCCGATCGACATCCCGCCGCCGACAACTTTGCCGTAGGTGCCGATATCCGCTTGTACGCCGAAATATTCTTGGGCGCCGCCCGGTGCAACTCGGAATCCGGTAATCACTTCGTCCATAATGAAGGCGCAACCGGCTTGCTCGGTAATCCGGCGCACTTCGTGGAGGAATTCTCGCGGTTGCCAGTCGGGACGGCGGCTTTGTACCGGTTCTACCATGATGGCTGCAAACTCGCCCGCCCGCGCTTTGAGGATTTCCAGGGATTCGGGTTCGCCGTAGTCGAGGATCAGGGTATTGTCAACAGCGGATTGAGGAATGCCCGGTGCTGCGGGGAGCGATCGCAGTTTTTTGGTGCCGCGCACGATCACTTCGTCAAAAATTCCGTGATAGTCTCCGGTAAACATGACGATCGTACTGTTGCCCGTGACGGTGCGGGCCAGGCGCATTGCGCCCAAAACTGCCTCAGAACCCGTGTTGCAGAAGGCGGCGCGATCGTGTTTTGTCATCTCGCACACGAGCTCGGCAACTTCCCCGGCTAGCGGTGTTTGCGGGCCGATTTCATACCCGCGCTGCATTTGAGCTGCGATCGCTTCTGTAATAAATGCAGGCGAATATCCGAAAAAGTTCGACCCGAAACCGTTGGTTAAATCTACATACTCGTTACCGTCTTCATCCCAAAGTTTAGAACCGGACGATCGCCCCACCACGATCGGATAAACCAACTCTTTCATCGTCCGGTTAAACCCCGAAACTACCCGCGGATCGGCGAGGTGGTGGCGGTGTGTCTGAGTGTACTGTTTGGATTTCTGAGTCCGCGCCGTATATCGCTTGACAAATGTTTCTAAATATGCTGATCGCGACGGAGTTAATCCGTCGCGATCGGATGTGTCGATGCGGGCGGCGGCACCGAACACCTTTTTTGGTTCTGCTGTTGGTTCTGCTGTGGGTGCTGCTGTTGGTGCTGCTGTTGGTGCGATCGCGCTGCCGTTAGTCTGGGATTGCGGGGTATTTTGAGTTGGTGCCGGCGGCTGTGGCATAACTTGACCGTTAGTTGTCGGTGCCGGCTGTGCGGGAACCAAACCAGCGCCGCCCAACAGTTCTAGTTGTCGCGACATAATTTGCAACTGCTGCCCGATCAGGTATTCGAGATTGCCAGACTGTACGGGATTCAACATTTGAGGCCCAGGGCTGGGTAAAGGCTGATTTACAGGGGCGCTGACTGCAACGGGAGTGGCAATGGGCGCAGGAGGTGCTGCTGTCGGTGCGATCGCCGGTGCGGGTGCTGGTGCGGGCGCGGCTTGTTGGACGGCAGGAGTTGCAGGCAAAACCTCCGGCGGCAGAGCACCATCGATAAATTCAGATAAAGTGCCGAGAGTGGGGAAAGTTTCTAATAGCTGGCGAAAGGTAATTTTGATGCTAAATTCTTTTTGCAAATTCAGCGCTACTTGAGTTAAAGATAGAGAATCTAAACCCATTTCTAGGAAAGTCAAGTCCTCATCAACACTGCCTAAATCCTCGCCAGAAGTTTCTTCTAGGATGTTTTTAATTACAGGGATAAGTCTGTATTTGCGCGCTGCTTGTTTGGTTTCAACCTGTGAATTTGGCATCTGTAAGTGGGAATTGGTAGTTGGTAATTGGGAATTGGAAATTGGTAATTGAGGAACGGGCAATTCCTCCACTATTTCACTCTTGCCCTCTGACACTTTTGGTTCTATCCAGAAGCGTTTGCTCTCGAAGGGATAAGTCGGCAAGGGAAGGCGATCGCGCGTTTCCTCCTGATAAAAGCTCTGCCAGTCGATCGATACTCCGCAAAGCCAAAGCTGTCCGGCTGCACTCAACAAAGCCGCCCATTCAGTTTGATTTTCAGGGCTGTCGCCGAGGGAAGAAATGGCAACTTGTTTTTTCAAATCTTTGGCTTGTTTGCGAGCTAAAGTAGCAGCCGTTGTTCTCGGCCCGACTTCCAAAAGTATCCGGTTCGGATCTTGCCAAAGCTCTTTGATCCCGTCGGCAAAACGCACTGTTGCCCGCAAATGCCGCGCCCAATACATCGGATCTGTTGCTTGTTCCGCTGTTATCCAACTAGCAGTTACAGTAGAAACAAATGGGATAGTTGGCGCTGACAACTGCACTTTTTTGACATATTCGGCGAAAGGTTCGACGATCGAATCCACCATCGGCGAATGAAAAGCGTGGGAAGTGTGCAGTTGTTTGCAGACAACGCTTTCGCTTTCTAGTTGCTGCTGAAAAAGTGCGATAGCCTCCGTCGGCCCGGAAACCACGCACAAATCCGGCGCATTCACCGCAGCCACTGCCAAATCCGCACTCAAGCGCCCTTCTACTTCGGCAGCCGGCAACCGCACCGACAGCATCGAACCCCCCGGCAAATCTTGCATCAAGCGCCCCCTCGCTGCCACCAGCATCAAGGCATCCTCAAGGGAAAACACGCCTGCGATAGTTGCCGCCACAAATTCGCCGATGCTGTGCCCGATCGCACCTTGGGGAGTGACGCCCCAACTCTGCCACAGCTTGGAAAGCGCGTATTCTACGGTAAATATCGCAGGCTGAGTCAAGAAAGTTTGGCGGAGGGATTCGGCGGCTGCGGCTTCATCGCTGCCGGGATACAGGACTTTCCGCAAATCTCGGCCGAGGTGCGGTTGCAAAATTTCGGCGCAGCGATCGACTGTTTCGCGGAATAAAGGCTCGGATTCGTACAAATTCAAGCCCATATTGACGTATTGCGACCCTTGTCCCGGAAACATGAAGATTACTGCCGGATTTCTCGATTCGGTGCAGCGGGTTGCTGTACGCAGCGGCGGCAGGGATTCGAGTACCTGCACGGCATCGGCGCGATCGCTGCAAACGGCGAAACGGCGGTAATTGAAGGCTTGCCGCCCGGTTTGCAGGGTGTAAGCAGCATCGGCGAGATCGATCTCCGGGTTTTGGGCGAGGTGCGATCGCAAATTTGCGGTAGCTGCGTCCAAAGCAGATGGAGTTTTCGCCGACAGCAGCAGTAACTGCCGCGGGCGAGAAGGACTTGACGGTTCCAGCGCGGGCGCTTCTTCGAGGACAACGTGAGCGTTGGTGCCGCCAACGCCAAACGAACTGACACCCGCTCTTCTGGGCGTTTTGCCGGCTTTCCATTCCGAGAGTTCGGCGTTGACGTAGAAGGGGCTGTTGGCAAAATCAATGGCTGGATTCGGTTGCTCGAAGTGCAGAGTGGCGGGTATTTGCTGGTGTTTGAGGGCTAAAGCTGTTTTGATCAGCCCTGTGACTCCCGCCGCGGCGATCGTGTGTCCGAAGTTGCTTTTGACTGAGCCGATCGCGCAAAATTGTTTGGCTGCGGTTTTCAGAGCAAAAGCCTGAGTCAGCGCTTCTATTTCGATCGGATCGCCCAGGGGGGTTGCCGTGCCGTGGGTTTCGACGTAGGATATGGTTTCGGGATTCACGTCTGCCATCGCGTGCGCCATCGCGATCGCGTCTGCTTGCCCGTCTACGCTTGGTGCCGCAAAGCTGACTTTGGCTGCGCCGTCGTTATTCAAGCCGACTCCGCGAATTACGGCATAGATTGTATCTCTGTCGGCGATCGCTTCTTCCAAACGCTTGAGTACAACTGCCCCGGCAGCGTTGCCGAACACGGTTCCTTCAGCCTTGGCGTCGAAAGGTTTGCAGTGTCCGTCGCTGGAGAACATCCCCCCTTCTTGATACAAATAACCGCTATTTTGGGGCACCGTAATTGATATCCCGCCGGCCAGGGCTAAATCGCATTGATAGCTCATCAAAGCATAAAAAGCTTGACAAACTGCAACTAATGATGTAGAACAAGCGGTATGCACGCTGACGCTCGGCCCCTTGAGATTCAGCTTGTAAGATGTGCGGGTAGCAATGTAGTCTTTTTCATTGGCTACCATCACCTGAAACTCGCCCGCGCGGGAAATTACATCCGATCGTCCGGCGATGTTGTTGGGAAAATAAGTATTGTTACCCGTGCCAGCGTACACTCCGATCGAGCCGTTGAAGGTATTCGGATCGCAGCCTGCATTTTCTAAGGCAGCCCAAGCTATTTCTAAAAAAACGCGCTGCTGGGGGTCTGTAATTTCGGCTTCGCGGGTACTCACGCCGAAAAATGCTGCGTCAAAGCGATCGGCACCGTCAAGAATTCCTCTAGCTTTGACGTAATTCGGAGCCTGTCTGAGATTGGGGTCAATACTGGGGTCTAGTTCGGCGTCGCCGAACAACGTTGTAGACTCCACCCCGCCGCACAAATTCTGCCACAATTCACCGACACTGGCAGCGCCGGGAAAGCGGCCCGCCATGCCAATAATCGCAATGCCGTCAAGTTCTGAGTTTTCCTGCGAATTTGTCATAAGTTAGGGTTTTTTGGTAGATTGCTTTTGCCGTTTAAAAGCAGCTTTTTGCCGATCGGCCCTGTCTTGAAATTTGTTGTTAGATGGGCTTGCAGTCTGTCCCTGATTTAAATAATTTGCCAATTGGGCGATCGTCGGGTGCTGGAACAATTTCACAACCGGTAAGTCTTTAGCTAGCAGATCCCGGACTTGGACTGCAACTTGCAGCGTCATCAAAGAATTGCCTCCTATCTCGAAGAAATTGTCGTGAATGCCGACGCGATCGAGCTTCAGCAGCTTAGACCAAACACCCGCCAGCAAAAGCTCCAACTCGCTTTGCGGTGCAGCGTAACTCTGCGACAGTTCTTGTCGCTGCGAGTCAGGTGCCGGCAGGGCGCGGCGGTCAATTTTCCCGCTGGGCGTCTTCGGCATCGCCTCAACATTCACAAACACCGCAGGCACCATGTAATCTGGGAGTTGCCCTTGCAGGTAAGGGCGGAGGTCGGCTATTGCCAATTGCTCCTCTGGATTCGCAACTATGTATGCAACCAGTCGTTTGTCCCCCGGTGCGTCTTCCCGCGCCAGCACCACAGCTTGTTTGACGGCGCGATGTTTTGCCAGTGCGGTTTCGATTTCTCCCAACTCTATGCGGAAGCCGCGAATTTTGACTTGGCCGTCAATCCGCCCGATGTACTCGATGTTACCGTCGGGCAGGTAGCGAGCTAAATCTCCTGTTTTGTAAAGACGATCTTCTTCATCCTCGATCGTGAGTCTTTTATTTTGTCGAAAAGGGTTGGGAATAAATTTTTCAGCAGTCAAGTCCGGGCGGTTGAGATAACCCCGCGCTAAACAAATGCCCCCGATGTATAGTTCTCCCGCTACTCCTAAAGGTATAGGCTCACCATCTTTTTGTAACAGATATATCTGCGTGTTGGCAATAGGGCGGCCGATTGGAGGCAGTGCTGGCCAATCTCCGGGCGGGCCTGCGAGGGTATAAGCGGTTACAACGTGGCTCTCGGAGGGGCCGTATTGATTGTGCAGGGTACAATTTTCTAGCTGCTGAAAGAAACTGGCTATGTAACGGTTGACTTGCAACTGTTCGCCGGCGGTGACTACTTCGCGCAGCGATTTGGGCAGTAGCTGATAGGTGTCGGCTGCTTCGGCTAAGTGTTGCAGGGCGATAAAAGGGAGAAATAGTCTTTGAATCTTTTGTTTGTCGATTAGCTGCAACAAACTCTGGGCATCTCGCCGGATTTCTTCTGTGATGAAAACGAGGGTGCCGCCGGCACACCAAGTACAGAACATTTCTTGAAACGAGACATCGAAGCTGAGAGATGCAAATTGCAGGGTTTTGGCTGCGCCTTCAAGGGTCGAGTTTTGCAGTTGCCACGCAATTAGGTTGACTAAGGCGCGGTGCGGGAGGGGAACTCCTTTGGGTTTACCGGTGGAACCTGATGTATATATTGTATAAGTTAAATTTTGGGGAGAGACGGTGCTAGCTGGGTTATCCGTGCTGTGACTGCTGATTGTTTCCCAGTCTGCGTCCAAGCAAACGGCGCGGGCTTGATGTGCGGGCAGCCCCGATACTAAGTGAGATTGAGTGAGGATAACGGGAGCTTGGGTGTCGGCTAACATGAAGGTCAGCCGTTCTTGGGGGTAGGCTGGATCGAGGGGAACGTAAGCTGCGCCTGCTTTGAGAACGCCTAAAACGGCGATCGCAATTTCTAAGGAACGTTCCATGCAAATAGCTACTAAAACATCGGGCCCGACGCCTAATTGCTGCAAGTAATGGGCTAGTTGATTGGCTTTGGAATTGAGTTCCAGGTAGGTGAGTTGCTGTTGGAGATTTTGGGAAAAAATGGCGGCAATGGCATCGGGCGATCGATCGACTTGTGCTTCAAATAATTGGTGAACGCATTTATCTTGGGGATAATTTGCTTGAGTTTGGTTCCACTCTTGCAACTGAGCAAGTTCGGCTGCTGTCAGCATTGACAATTTGCTGATTTT
Organism: Microcoleus sp. MOSTC5; assembly: GCF_036701825.1. Classification (NCBI taxonomy): domain Bacteria; kingdom Bacillati; phylum Cyanobacteriota; class Cyanophyceae; order Oscillatoriales; family Microcoleaceae; genus Microcoleus; species Microcoleus sp. MOSTC5. The sequence continues at coordinate 77,705 of NZ_JAUBRK010000036.1, forward strand.
CTGCTGGGGATTCGCGGCTATACTTTCTAGCAAAGTTTGCAGGTGTCCCAACATTCGGGTAATGGCGATCGGATCGAACCGCTGGCGATCGCCCGCAATTTTTAGCAGCAGTTCGGTACCCCCGTATGCGTAAACTGTTAGGGGAAAACTTGTCTGTTCTAAAAGCTGAAATTCTCGGTTTTGCCAGTTGCCGCCCAGAGCTTGCAAGGCAGAGTTAATGTGATATTTTTCAACCACTAGCAGGCTTTCAAATAAAGCTGTGCCGCGGGAAATCTCGCTCCATTCTTGAGTTTTTGCCAGCGGCACGTTCCCGTATTCTTGAAATGCCGTCCACTGAGTGTGCAGTTGTTTGAGCCAGTCGATCGCTGGTAAATCGGGAGATACAATTACCCGAAATGGCAAAGTATTTATGAATAATCCTACCGCTGATTCTGCGTTTTCTAGATTCTGCGATCTGCTGTTGCAAATAGTTCCAAATACTACATCTTCAGAACCGGAACAGCGGCTCAAAAGTAAAGCCCACGCTCCTTGCAGCAGGGTATTTAGGGTTAGTTGGTGTTCTTGAATTAGGGAGTTTAAGGCTGCGGTTACGGTGCTAGAAAGCCGGATTGCTGGTTCTGCTGATAAATTTTCTGTTGGTGTCAGGAACAGGCCAGATGCCTGTTCCACAACTGATGAATTTGCTGGTGGGACGGGCATCTTGCCCGCCCTTGAAAAATCCCCAACCAGAGGGGTAGGAGCGCTGAAACCGCTTAAGTATTGTTTCCAGAATATTTCTGCTTTCGAGATGTCTGGCTGCTGCCTCCACTCGATGCAATCTCGATCGCAGCGGGGCGGTTGTAATTCTAATGGTCGATCGGCACACAGAGATTCGTACAAGGTAAAAACTTCTTGCAAAACCACGATTGCCGAGGTACTGTCAAGCAAAATGTGGTGATAAGTCCAGATGAGTTTGTAATCGGTTTCCGACCAGCGGAACCAAGCCAAACGCATCAGCGGAGGTTGAGTGAGGTCAAAGCCTTGCAGGCGATCGGCTTGCAAATAGGTTTCGAGTTGGTTGGTGCGATCGCCCTCCGACAAATTGCGCCAGTCTTGCTCAACACTTGGGAGTTCAACTTGTTGATGTACCATTTGCAGGGGAACTTCTTTACCTGACCAAGAAAAGCTGGTTCTCAAGATGGGATGCCGCTGCACTATTTGCTGCCAAGCTTTGATGAAAGCTGAAACATTCAAATTTTCCCGAATACTACAGATCGCTTGTTCGATGTCTATCCCTGATTGTTGACCCGAAAGGCTGTCGAACAACATCCCTTGTTGTATCGGTGAAAGTTGATAGGAAGATTCACTATCAGTAGTTGCGGATTGCGGGCGATCGTCTGCTGGCAATGACATATTTATATGTAAGTATTGATGGAAAAGACTTGTGAGCAACTGTAGCCGGATTTTTAAGGCTTTTTTTAAGTAACTATTTATCCCCAATCACCGTAAAATCACGGTAAAATTATCGCTAGCGTGCATCTGAATGTTTGGTTTTTGGAGGTGCAATATTTTATCGGCTCAGCCGATGCTAACTCAAACTCTACCGCCCTGTAAAGTATTTATGATACATTTTACGGGTAGCGCCGCCAAAGAGCATTTCCCGTTCAGCAACCGTGTAATTCCACAGCCTGTAAATATTAAAATTGCTTAATATTCTGTTGACGATCGACTTTCTTCTCTCAAGAATAACTAAAGCCTTCAACATCTGCTATAACAGGCTGACATCCGCACTCAACAGCAATGATTTGCATCCTGTCTGCTGGCAATCGCTGCGCTAGATTAGCTACAGCCAACCTCAACCTTTAAAGAAAGCTATGGGGTATTTGATTGGTGCGATCGTCCTCGGAATGTTAATTTTGGCTGGATTCGATATCGCGCATACCATCCGCAACAGGGAAGTGAATCGCTCCGAAATCAACAAAAAAATTCAAGCTGAAATGGTCAAAGAGACATATTGCTGTCAATTTTTTGATTTTGAATAACCACAGAAAGTATAAAATATCGTTCTGACGCACCGTTTATTGGCTGGTGCGTCAGCGAAAGGGTTCGTCAGATTAGAGATTTTCAAGTAGTATGAAAAAGCGAATTCTGACGCACCATTTATATCATGTCCGGTAAATTAGTTATAATTTGTCATTGCGAGCGGAACGCACGCAGTGAAGCGAAGCAATTGCCACCATCTGAGATTGCGACACGATCGCGAACAATGACAAGTGATTAGCCGAACATGATATTATCGAGCGGTGCATCAGCTTGGAGATTGTTAGTTTGTGGCGCAAATAATGTGAATTGACGCACCCTAGTTATTCGAGTATTTAATGAATGGAAAATACAATTTAAAATTTTCCATTCATTTATCGTTATTACCCCTTAGCCTCAACCCAAATCGTCATCCCCTCAACCCTCAAACCTTTGCCGCGAGTGCCGCAATATTGACCGTTAGCAGTAACAGGAGTATCGCCTACATTCTGAATGTGAGCCGTATAAAATACGTCGTATTTATCAGCTTGCGGCCCAGTCAGCCGCGCGGCAAATCCCTCAATGCGCTTCGCTTTGCCCCGGAAGCCAGCTAGCTCGCCTTCCGATATCCAAGCAGTGTCGCCAACTCCTTCAACGTGAGCCATGTACTGCAAATTTAAACCGGCAACGGGAGGCTCTATTTTAATTTGAAATCCTTCCACGCGGCGGCCTTGAGCGCGTGTGCCGGCATATTCTCGATCGCTAAAAGTTCGATCGCCAATTCCTTGAATGTGCGCCAACACTTTTAAACCTACAGGCGCCGCTTTTTGGGAACTCGCAGACGGCGCGATCCAAACTTTGATGCCCTCGATTCTCAAAGCTTTGCCGCGAGTGCCGCAATATTCGCCGTTGGAGGACACATCGGTGTCGCCGATATTCTGAATGTGAGCGCTATAAAATACGTCGTACTTATCAGCTTGCGGCCCGCTCAACCGCACTGCAAATCCTTCAATTCGTTTCGCTTGACCCCGAAAACCAGCCAATTCTCCTTCGCTGAGCCAAGGAGTATCGCCAACACCTTCGACGTGAGCCATGTACTCGACATTTAAGCCGGGAATTGGAGGATCGATATTAATTTGAAATCCTTCGACGCGGCGCCCTTGAGCTTTAGTACCCGCGTATTCTTGAGCACCGAAAGTTCGATCGCCAATTCCCTGAATGTGCGCCAAAACTTTGATTCCCAAAGCGCCCTCTACAGGAGCCTGTTGAATGTTGCGAGGTGCGCCAAAAACAATGTTCCCGGAGCCGGTTGTCTGGAGGGACTGAGGTACTTCGACGCTGGGAACGATAATCACCTCGTGCATGGGGGCCGAAGGTGCGGGGGATTCCAAAATCTGGATCTGTGGCGCAACTGCAACTTGTTTCGGCGCAACATTTCCCGACGGAATGATAATCACTTCGGGTAAGGGTTGAGCGCTGATTTTTGGTTCTGGCGCTGCTTTCAATGCGGGTTCGACTTTAGCAGGTGCTGCTTTTACCATCTCAGCAATGGTTAATTTGCCTCTGGAAATGGCGACGGCTATTTGTTTGCCAAAAGCGGCGCTGACTGTTTCTTCGAGGATGACCCACTGTTCGTCGTCTAATTTGTCTTGCTGTTCCACCAGGGCGAGCACTGCTGAAACTGGGTGCTTGCCGCTGACTAAAGATTCAGCGTCGGAATGCAGTTGAGTTGGGGTTGATTCGGAAATAGCGCGGTGCAGTTCGCGGGCTTTGGCATGAACTGATTGTAAGGGCGCGAAGTCGCTTTGTTCGCGGTGGGCGATCGCCAATACTCGATCGATAACTTTCAAAGCTGCGTCGCGAATTTCTGCTTTACCTTCGGAAGCTGCTACAGTCTCGACTAAGTTTTGAATGTCTTTGAGGGAAGCAATTTCCCCCGGCGCGATCGTGGATTTGTTGAGTTCGAGAGCTTGTTTTTGGACTGTGGCAAAGTTGCGGCTGTAGGCGGCTACTTCTTGCAGCAAGCTGTCAGAGGGAGGAAGGCCCGAGTCTTGCAGTTGTTTGGCTGCTTGGGAGAGGCGATCGGCCAAATTAGCATAAGTTTCCGATAGTCGGGCTATTTGTTGTAGCAAATCTTTATGAGCTGGTTCCATATGTCTTGCCGTAAATATTTAACTTGCTGATTATAGACGTTGAGCGTCTTCTGAAGGTACAAGGCAGTAGTCATTAGTCATTAGTCATTAGTCATTAGCCATTAGTCCGAGGGAAGAAGAAAAATGCTCCCACTGTGACACTCCCCCACTCGGACACTCTCCGACTCCACCACCCGGACACCCGGGCATTCTCGGACTCCCCCGTCCCCCACTCCTCCTTTGGCATCCCCCGCGTGATCGCCGTCACATCCGTGCAAATACTTAGTCACACTCTGCTACTCCGGCTGTCACGACCGACCCTTAAAAATGTCACACCAATCGAGCAATAGCCGTCACTGCCGATTCGCTTAAAACCGTTGATACTGAAACTTCAAGCAATAAAACCCAGAAGTGTTATGGTACTGATTCGCGACCTCGCCCAACAAGCTCTGACCCTAGGCTATCTCACTATTGAAGCCGAAAATCAACTGCGGCGGATGTTAACTACTACCAAGTATGAGCTGGAAGACTTAAATGCTTTTATGGCTCTGCAACTAGCAGCTATGTCCGGAGGAGTGAAACAAGAGTCTCGCGAGCTGAGACAATTTGAAATGTTTGGCGAGACAGCCTCTAAAACTTCCTGTTAGTAATTAGTTGGCTTTTGATGGGTGCAAATTTAGTAAGGGACATTTCGATCGTGCAGATTCGTGAAGTTGTAAAACAAGCTATTGCCGCTGGATATCTTAGTCTGGAAGCGGAAAATGAAATGCAGCAGGTTTTTTCGTCAGCTAAGTGTGATTTGGAAGATTTGAATGCTTTTATGAGCTTGCAGTTAGCTGCGATGGCGGGTCGCGTGAGGCAAGAGTCCTTGGAATCGATAAGAGTGTCAAATTTTCAGGAAATAAATTAATCAACTTTATTCAATCATCTGACGCGATAAATATTAATTTATCTGCCAAGAACAGGTTTATATGATAATTAAATGGTGCTCAGCTTTATCCTAAATTCATTAATTTTAAAAATTTTGCTAAGTGGGTTCGATCGGTATCGATCGAAACTGGGGGGGTGACGACCCGCCCCAAACCCATATTTAGTAAGGATTGAGCCAATTTGTGGTAAAAAAAGATAGGC